>DASTYE010000019.1:0-2844 GCA_035765135.1 Gemmatimonadaceae bacterium
CTCGACGCCGACCGTCATCGGCGGACCCGCACCGAACCGGTGCTCGAGCACGTTCGCCGGAGCCTCCAGGGGCGACATGCCACGAGGCTACGTCGTGGTTCGCTCGCCGCCATCAGGTCTTCGACGCGCGGGGGCACGTAATCGCCCACATCGAGCTTGCGGAAGATGTTGCTCGACGCTCGACGCTGCCACGGGTCGGACGGGTAACGGCGGGAGTGTGAGCGCACTTGCCTCCGCGTTCGCCGCCAGCGAGAAGCTCCGCTCCCTCGTCGATCGCGCGCTTGACCTGTGACTGATGGCCGGCGACGACATCTCCTCGGCGGCAGCGACGACCTGCGCAACATGCTCGAACCAACCGCAAGACGCCAGAGCCGGTTGCGTACGTGACGCGGCTGCGGGGTACTTTCTCCGTGGGAGGGCATCCGTCTCGAAGTCCCAGATCCCGCGCAGGCGGAACTGGGACGGCGTCACCTGACTTCTCGATTGTCGACCTCAGACGCGAGAGGCAGCACGTGGTGCGTTCCCAGCTTGGAGCTCGGGCAGCGGTCGAGCCACCTCCGACCGCCAGTCGTCGGCGCTCGAGAGCCGACAACGGGGCGAGCCCGGATCCGCCGTCCTGGCGCGAGGTGATGGCGCCCTACGCCACGCCGTCGCTGCGGAGCAGCCTCGCGAACGTCGCCACCTCCGTCGTGCCCTACGTCGCGCTGATGGTCGCGATGTTCCTCGCGCTGCGGGTCTCGCCCGTCCTCACGCTCGCTCTCGCGGTCCCGACGGCGGGCTTCTTCGTTCGCACGTTCATCGTCTTCCACGACTGCGGCCACGGGTCGTTCCTGCCGTCCAAGCGCGCCAACGCCTACCTGGGCGCGGTGCTCGGCCTCTTGCTCTTCACGCCGTACGCGAAGTGGCGCCACGACCACGCGCGGCACCACGCGACTGCAGGGGACCTCGGTCGGCGCGGCGTCGGAGACATCAGGACGATGACCGTCGCCGAGTACCGCGGACAGTCGCTCTTGGGCCGGTTGGCCTATCGCGCGTTGCGCAACCCGCTGGTCATGCTCACCGTCGGCCCCATCTTCGTGATGGTCATCCAGCCGCGGTTCGTCGGCGGCGGAGAACGCTCGCGCCTGCGCCGGAGCGTTCTCGGCACCGACGTCGCGCTCGTCGTGCTGGTCGGCGGCCTCTGCTGGCTCCTCGGCTGGCAGGCGTACCTGCTCGTCCAGGGATCCGTCTTCCTGCTCGGTGGCGCGGCGGGCGTCTGGCTGTTCTACGTGCAGCACCAGTTCGAGGACACCTACTGGCAGAGCGGCAAGTCCTGGAGCTACGCCGACGCCGCGCTGCGCGGCAGCTCCTATCTCAAGCTCCCGCGGGTGCTGCAGTTCTTCACCGGCAACATCGGCCTGCACCACGTCCACCACCTCAACGCACGCGTCCCCAACTACAACCTTCAGCGCGCGCACGACGACAATCCGATCTTCCACGACATCCCCGTCCTGACGCTGTGGCAGGGGATACGTGCCTTCCGCCTGAAGCTCTGGGACCCCGACCGCGGCCGGCTCGTCGGGTTCGCATCGGCGCAGGACCTGCACCGGCGTTGACACGACGTTCGGCCGAGCTTTGGCAGGCCGGCCGTCTTCGATCAGTGGATACGGGCGGCGAGCATGCAGAGGTCGTCCGTGAGTGTGCCGTAGGCGAAGTCGGCGACGCGCGTGCGCAAGACGGCGACCGCCTCGGCCGGCGAGGGCTTTTGAAGACCGCCGAGCGCAGCGCTCACGCCGTCGAGTCCGAACTGCGTGCCGTCGTGCCGTGCTTCGGTCAGCCCGTCGGTGTAGAGCAGCACCCCCGCACCGGCCTTCAACCGCCGCGAAGCTTCAACGCATCCGGGATCGGCGAACACCCCGAGTGGCGCTCCCTGCTTGGGCGCGATCAGCTCCTCGCCGTCATCGAGCCAGAGCGCCCGGGGATGGCCGGCGTAGGCCCACCGCAGGAGCTGATCGGTCGGGTGAAATGTGATGCAGGCGGCCGTGGCGTACTCATCGCCGGTCCCGGCGCGCTCGATCAACGCGGTGTTCGCCCAGCTCAGGAGGCGGCCGGGATCATCCGAGAACGGTGCGGTCGCGGCGAACGTCGTGCGGATGAACGCAGCACGCCGCGCTGCCTGCAAGCCATGGCCGACGACATCGCCGATGACCAAGACGGTGGAATCCTGCGGCCCCTCGGCCACCAGGTAGAAGTCGCCGCTGACCTGCTCGGCGAGGGCGGGCAGGAACGCCGCGGCCAGTTCCAGGCCGGGGCGCCGCGGCAGTTCGGGCGGGGTGAGCGCATCGCGGATCGCGCGCAGATCCTCCAGTTCGTGCTGCGCCGTCTCGAGCCGCTGACGCAGTAGGGAAAGATCCTCTTCGCGTACCGCGGCTTCATCGCGGAGTCGCGCGATCAGCGCGTCCTGGCGGTGCTCCAGATCATCCCGATCATGGATGTCGCGCTGCTGGGCCTCTACCTCCGAGCGCAGCCGCCGAAGCTCTTGATCATCCTTACGACGCTCTTCGCTCACACACGTTCCATCGACTCAAGGGGTTCGGGTTCCTGTGGCATCGTGTCGCATCGTGACCCACACTGGCCAATCGCGGACGGTGTCCGACAACGACAGGGGTGTTCGCGCCTTGACTCGACCCGCCGCTCGATGGCGAACAGCCCCGCGGATCCGAATGCGGAATGAACGCTCCGAGGGTCCATGCGAGGGGACGGGGACGCGGAGATGGCCGGTAACGAGAAACGGCCACCCGACGCGAGTCGCGTGACCGTCGAACAGCATCCTTGCCTCTCCCGACCGCATCCTTACGGACTTCC
>DASTYE010000020.1:0-27332 GCA_035765135.1 Gemmatimonadaceae bacterium
AAACCCCGAAAGCGGTGGGCTGCCGGCGATCGCGAGCGTCGCGATCCACATGAGCGCGAACGTCCACGGCAGGTATCGGCGTAACCCGCCCATGTTGCGCATGTCCTGCGCATCGGCGTGCGAATGGGTGGCGTGATACGCTCGGTGCATGGCGAAGATGACCGATCCCGAGCCGAGGAACAGCAGCGCCTTGAAGAAAGCGTGCGTTACCAGGTGGAAGATCCCGGCGGCGTATGCGCCGACGCCGACGCCGACGAACATGTAACCCAGCTGAGAGACCGTCGAATAGGCGAGGACTTTCTTGATGTCCCACTGCTTGAGGCCTATCGTCGCCGCGAGCAGCGCGGTCAGCGCGCCGACGACGACCACCGTGAGGCTCGCGACCGGCGACAGTGCAAACAGCACCGCGCTCCGCGCGATCAGATAGACGCCGGCCGTAACCATCGTCGCCGCGTGGATCAGCGCGGAGACCGGCGTCGGGCCCGCCATCGCGTCCGGCAGCCAGACGTACAGGGGGATCTGCGCGCTTTTCCCGGCGCAGCCGAGGAAGAAGAAGAGGCAGATCGCGGTGACGATCGACGGGGCGAGATCGCCGGCCCGCTGCGAGATCCCGACGAAATCCAGCGACGCGATGTTCGCGTACAGCAGGAACATGGCGACGAGAAAGCCGAAATCGCCGATGCGGTTGACGATGAAAGCCTTCTTGCCGGCATCCGCGTTCGCCTTGTCGCTGAACCAGAATCCGATGAGCAGGTACGAGCACAGTCCGACGCCTTCCCACCCGACGAACATCACCGGATAGCTCGCGCCCAGCACGAGCACGAGCATGAAGAACACGAACAGGTTGAGGTACGCGAAGAAACGTGGGTACCCCGGATCGTCGCGCATATAGCCGACGCTGAACAGATGGATGAGCGCCCCGACGCCGGTAATCACGAGCACCATGATCATTGAGAGCTGATCGAGCTGAAACGCGGCGTCGATCTGGAGCTCCCCCGCCGGCATCCACGAGAAGTAACGCTGCACGAACGGCTGCTCGAGATGCGCGATGCTCGACATCGCGCTGAAGATCGCGAGGGCGAGGCCGAACGCGGCAAAGAGCACGGCTGGGCCGATGACGCTGACCAGGCCCGCGAACCGATGGCGCGGAGGGCTGGCATGCTCGGTGTGCGACGCGGCATGGGCCGCGTCATCGTGCGCGTGACCGGGCGGCGTCTCGTGATCGTGCGCGGACGCGCCCGGATCGGCCGGCCCGCGATGGTACCCCGAGAAAAGCGCCAGCGCGCCGTTGATCACGAATCCGGCGAGTGGCAGAACGGGAAGCAGCCACATCCACTGCGCGATAGTGCCGCTCAGTGGGTGAGCCGCCGTGGCGACTTCCTGGAGAAGCATCACCCTTTGAGCAGGTTGATGTTGCGGAGGTCCACGTTCTCGTGGTGCCTGAAGATGCTGATGATGATCGCCAGCCCGACGGCGGCTTCCGCGGCCGCCACGGTCATCACGAAGACGACGAAGACCTGCCCGGCAACCCCGTAGAGCTTCGACAGCGCGACGAACGAGAGGTTCACGGCGTTGAGCATCAGCTCGACGCACATGAAGATGATGATCGCGTTGCGCCGGGTGAGCACGCCGGCCACGCCGATAATGAAGAGAACGGCGGAGAAGAAGAGCGCTTCCTGAATCATGCGGTCCTCCGCCTGGCGAGGACGACCGCGCCAACGATCGCGGCGAGCAGGAGGACGCTGGTGATCTCGAACGCGAGCAGATACTCCCGGAACAGCGGCGCCGCGACCTGATTGATGACGCCCGGCTCGAGCTGCTGTGCGGTCGTCGCCGGAGGCGTTAGATCACCCTTCCAGAGCACAACGACCTCCGCCAGCAGGATCAGCCCGACGATCGCGGCCGCCAGCCTCGTCTTTCGCGTGACGATGTCCGTCACCTCGGACGGATGCCCCAGGTTGAGGAGCATGACGACGAAGAGAAAGACCACCATGATCGCGCCGGCGTACACCAGCACCTGGATGGCGCCGATGAACTGCGCATCCATCATCACGTACAGCGCCGCCAGGCAGAACATGGTGTTCACGAGCCAGAGCGCGGCGGCGACGGGACTCCTGCGCGTGACGAAGAGCACCGCGCAGACGATCGCGATGACGCCGAAGAGGTAGAAATGGAACGTGTAGAACAGGCTCATTACTCGCCTTTCGGATCGGCGGGATCCCACATCTCGCAGACCGGGTGCGTCTGCGCCGTCAGGCGCTCCAGGTCGTAGACGAACCCGGCGCGACTGTATTCCGCATTCTCGTAATGCCGCCCCACGTGAATCGCCTCCTCGGGGCACACCTCCTGACAGTAGCCGCAGAAGATGCACCGGAACTCGTCGATCTCGTACACGAGCGGGTAGCGATTCCCTTCCTCGTCTTCCCCCGGGACGAGCTTGATGCAGTTCGCCGGACAGATCTGCGGGCATAGGCCGCACGCGACGCACTTCGCCTTGCCCGTCTCGTCAGTGAGCATGCGGTGCGTACCGCGCCACCGCCTCGAGATCGGTTCTTTCTCCTCGGGATACTGCGTCGTCACCTTGTGCGGGTTGACGAGGTGCTTGAAGGTGAGCGCCATGCCTTTGAGCGTGGCGCGCATGTAGCTCACCTGCTCGATCGGTCGGCTGACGACCTTCACACCGATTGCCATCAGTCGCCTCCTCCAGGGACAGCGAGCGGAGAGCGCTCGCGGCGCGCGCGCAGCCGTCGCAGCTCGTCTTCGCGGACGCGCCGCGATGCCGGGCTAATGACGCGCCCGCTGTCGAGGACGAGGAAGAGCACGCCGGCCGCCGCCAGGTTGACAACACCGAGGATCGTCCCATGCATCGCCCCGGGTCTGATGCCCAGCAGATCGAGAATCAGAAGCGTGGTCGCGATGAGCACGATGTACGCGAGCGAGATCGGGAGCAGCACGCGCCATCCGAGCGACATGAGCTGGTCGTACCGGAAACGCGGCAAGGTCCACCGGATCCACATGTAGAAGAACAGGAAGAACAGGACTTTGCCGGCGAACACGAGCCCCGTGAGCACGGTCTTCAACACCGACCAGGGCGCCATGTTGTCCCACAGCGTGAACGGGATGTCCCACCCGCCGAAGAACAGCGTCACCAGCAGCGCACTGGCGGTGACCATGTTGGAGTACTCGGCGATGAAGAAGAGCGAGAACTTCATCGCGCTGTACTCCGTGTGGTAGCCGGCGATCAGCTCCGATTCGGCTTCCGGCAGATCGAATGGAAGGCGATTGGTTTCGGCGAATGCCGCGATCAGAAAAATGATGAACGCGATCGTCAGGCCGAAGAAGTTCCAGACCGTGGTCGCCTGCTGCCAGATGATGTCGTTGAGCGCCACGTTGCCGGCGACGAGCAGCACGGTCACCGTGGACAGTCCCATCGCGATCTCGTACGACACCATCTGCGCGCTCGAGCGAAGCCCTCCCAGAAGCGAGTACTTGTTGTTCGACGCCCATCCCGCGAGCACGATGCCGTACACGCCAAGCGACGTGAGCGCGAGAATGTAGAGGAACCCGATCGGAAGCGGAGCGACGACCATTTCGATCAGGCCGCCGCCGGTCGGCAACGGCGACGCGAACGGGATGACGGCGAAGGTGAGCATCGCCGGAATGAACGCGATCGCCGGAGCGAGGACGAACAGCGCGAGGTTCGCCTTCTCCGGGTACGTCTCCTCCTTCATGATGTTCTTCAGCCCGTCCGCCGCGGGCTGGAGCAGCCCGTGCGGGCCGACGCGGTTCGGTCCATGCCGATCCTGGATCCAGGCCGAGATCTTCCGTTCGGCGAGAGTGAGCAGCGCGACGCCCACCATGAGGATGGTGAACACGACGACCATCTTGATGACCGTCGCGATCACGAACACGGATGTCGACGTCGGCGGTAGCTGCGGGTTGGCGGCCTGCAGGAGGGCGAGCACGAGCCAGTAGCTCATCGCGCCACCGGCGAGGGCGTCAGCACGGGAAGTCCGCGCAGGCCGAGCGAATCGTACGACATGCCGGCGAATTCGCTGCGCGCCGCGGCGAGGGCATCGAAGACGGCGCTGGCGAGGAGGTAATTCCCCGGCTCACCCAGGGCGGCGAGCAAGTCGCCTAACGCCCACCAGCTCGGACGCGCCATGCCCGGCGCCGCCCGCGCCTGAAGGAAGCGCTGCACGCGCCCCCGAAGATTGGTGAACGTGCCTTCCTCCTCGACCATGTTGGCGATCGGCAGCACGGCGGCCGCCATGCGCAGCGCCTCGGGGAGCGTCGTGCCGACGACCACCACCGACGCCGCGCGGGTGAGATCGTTCGCGTCGAGCACCGACGGGTCGGCGTCGACGACGAGGAGCGCATCGCCACCGCGCAGTCCGGCGAGGGGTGTCTCCGAGCGCTGAAAGCCGAGCATTTCCGCGCCGATCACATTGGCCGCGCGATCGGCACGCAGCGCGAGGTCCTCCACGCCGGGCAGCGGAGCTTCGGCGCCACGCTCCACCCGGAACGAACCCGCTCCCTGGGTTCGCTCGAGAATGCGTGACACGAGAAACAGCGCCTCGTTCGACAGCGAGGGCGAGACCACGGCGTGGACGCGCTTCCCCGAGAGCGCTCGGGCGGCGGCCGTGATCGCGCCTTCCCATTCGGTGGCGACCAGGCGATCGCCCTGCCTCACGAGGGGCGCCTCGAGGCGGTCAGGGCGATTCATCCAGCGGTAATTCAGGCGGCCATGATCACACATGAAGTACTTGTTGACATCCTCGTTCGGCCGCGGACGAAGGCGCACGACCATGTTGTCGCGCGTCTCGACCATCGTGTTGCACCCTTGTGTACAGCTCGGGCACACCGACGCGGCACGGTCGAGCTCCCACGCGCGCGCCTTGTTGAGGAAATCCTTCGACAACAGCGCACCCACGGGACAGAGGTCGACCACGTTTCCCGACCAGGGATGCGTGAGATCCTGCCCCTCGAACTTTCCAATGACCGCGCGATCGCCGCGCTCGCTCACGTTCAGCACCGGCTCCTGCGCCACGTCATCCATGAACCGCACGCAGCGCGTGCACAGGATGCACCGGTTGGTCACGTACATCACGTCGCCGCCGAAGTCCTCGACGGGATTGAAACGCTTCGGCTCGATGAGCCGCCCCTCGGAGCGGCCTTCGGCGAAGGTATAGTCCTGCAGCTCGCACTCGCCCGCCTGATCGCAAATCGGGCAGTCGAGCGGATGATTGATCAGCAGGAACTCGAGGACGCCTTTCCGTGCCTCCAGGGCCTTTCCGGAGTGCACGTGCACGACCTGCCCGTCGGCGACGGCCGTTGCACAGGCGGGCGCGAGCTTCGGCGCCTTCTCCACCTCGACGAGGCACATCCGGCACACCCCGGCGACCGGCAGGCCGGGATGGTAGCAATAGTGAGGCACGAGCACGCCCGCCGCCTTCGCCGCCTCGAGAATCGACGTGCCCTCCGGCACGCTGACCTGACGACCTTCAATCGTCAGGGTGATCGTCTTCGCGTCGCTCATCAGGCGGCCGCCGCGCTACGCATGGGGCACCGCTTCCCGGCGATGTGCGCCTCGAATTCATGCCGGAACTTCTGAATGCCCGACACCACCGGTGCCGCGCAGGAATCGCTGAGGACACAGATCGTCTTCCCCGTCATGTTCTCCGACAGCTCGAGGAGGGTATCGAGGTCGTGCATCGTGCCGCCACCGCGCTCGATGCGCTCCATGATCTTCGTGACCCACGCCGTGCCTTCGCGGCATTGCGTGCATTGCGCACAGCTCTCGTGCGCGTAAAAGCGCGCGAGGCGGGCGATCATGCGCACCATGCACACCGAGTCGTCGAAGACGATCACGCCCCCGGAGCCGAGCATGGAGCCGTTAGCGACGAACCCTTCGTAATCCATGAGCGTCGCCTCGGCTTCCTGCATCGTCTGAATCGGAACGGAAGATCCGCCCGGTATGACGGCCTTGAGCGTGTGCCCTGGTCGAGCCCCACCGCACATGTCGTGAAGGAAGTCGCGGAAGGGGAAGCCCATCACGACTTCGTAATTTCCGGGACGGGCGATGTTGCCGCATACCGAAAAGAGCTTCGTCCCCGTGCTCTTCGGACTCGACGACGACATCTTCTTGTACCACTCCGCCCCGTTGGTCAGGATGTGCGGCACGGCGGCGAGCGTCTCCACGTTGTTGATCGTCGTCGGCTGTCCGAAGACGCCGGCCACCGCCGGGAACGGCGGCTTGATGCGCGGGGTCCCGCGGCGCCCTTCGATCGAGTTCATCAGCGCGGTCTCTTCGCCGCAGATGTACGCGCCCGCGCCCTTGTGGATGTACATGTCGACGCGCTTCCCGGTGCCCATCGCGCTCTTGCCGAGGATGCCGTCGCGATAGGCTTCATCGAGCGCGGCGCCGACGGTCCGCAGCGGCTCGGTGAACTCGCCGCGGATGTAGATGTAGCACGTCTCCGCACCGATCGCGTACGAGGCGATCGCGCACCCCTCGATGAGGGCGTGCGGCGTCCATCGCATGATCTCGCGGTCCTTGAACGTGCCAGGCTCCGACTCGTCGGCGTTGCAGCACAGGTAATGCGGCTTTCCGTCGCCCGGCTTCATGAACGACCACTTCAGGCCGGTCGGAAAGCCGGCGCCGCCGCGCCCACGCAGTCCCGAGTCCTTCACGACGTTGACGATGTCCGCCGGCGACATGCCGAGTGCCTGCTCGAGCGCGCGATACCCGCCGCGTGCCCGCCAGCCGGAGAGTGAGCGCGCTTCCGGATCGCCGAAGTGCGTCGACAGCACCGGCGTTTCCTTCGGATGGCTCTTATGGGGGAATCCCATTACTCGAGCTTGCTGAGGATGTCGGCGACGCGGTCCGGCGTCACCGATTCGTGAAACTCTTCGTTCACCATCACCGGCGTCGCGAACCCGCACGCGCCGAGACACTCCACCTCGATGACGGTGAACTTCCCATCGGGCGATGTCACGCCGAGCTCGCGCGTGCCGGTGTGCTCGAGGAACGCGCGAACGACGTCCTCCGCGCCGCATGCGCCGCACGGCGATGTCGTGCACACCTGGATGAAGTACCGGCCGACGGGATGCTGGTGGTACATCGTGTAGAACGTGACGACGCCCTTCACGTACGCCGGCGTCAGATCGAGCACCTGCGCCACCTCGGTCATCGCATCTTCGCTCACCCAGCCACGCTCGCGCTGCACCATCCACAGTGCCGGAAGGAGCGCAGCCATCTTCGTCGGATAGCGGGTCATCACCGAGTCGAGCTCGGCGCGCACCGCACCGGTGAACACCGGCCGGTACTCTTCGCGGTGCGGGTGCCCTGCCCCGCCGTGGGCCGCGTGCGACTCGGCGTGAACGGCGCCCATCTCGCCGGCGCTCACCGGTCGATCTCTCCCATGACGATGTCGATGCTCGCGTTGATCGCGATGACGTCGGAGAGCAGATGCCCCTCGACCATCTTCGGGATCGCCGAAAGGTTCACGAACGACGGCGGCCGGATGCGCCAGCGAACCGGCTTCGACGTCCCGTCGGACACCATGTAGTAGCCCTTTTCGCCCTTCGGACTCTCGACCGCCACGTAGCTCTCGCCCACCGGCGGCCGAGGGCCTTCCATCACTTGCTTGAAGTGATGGATCATCGACTCCATGTCGCTCATCGCCTTCGACTTCGGCGGAAGCACGACGCGGTGGTCGTCCACGTTCACCGGGCCATCGGGGAGCCGCTCGGCGGCTTGCTCGAGAATGCGCACCGACTGCCGGAGCTCCTCCATGCGAACGAGGAACCGATCGTACACGTCGCCATGCGTTCCAACGGGGACGTCGAAGTCGTAGGTCTCGTAATCGAGATACGGAAAATCCTTTCGCACATCGTACTCGACGCCCGAGGCGCGCAGCATCGGTCCGGACAGCCCGTAGTTCGTCGCCTCCTCGGCCGTCATCGCCCCGAGTCCAACGGTGCGGCCGACCCAGATCGCGTTCTTCGTGAGCATGCGATCGACTTCATCGATCGTCTTCGGGAAGTGCGCGATGAAGGCGCGAAGCCCTTCCATCCAGCCGTCGGGGATGTCGGCCGCCATCCCGCCGACGCGCGTCGCCGTCGTCGTGAGGCGTGCACCCACCCACGACTCGAGCAGCTTGTAGACGTTCTCGCGCTCCTGGAATGACCAGAGGAACGGCGTGAACGCTCCAATGTCGATACAGGTCGTGCCGAGCCACACGAGGTGCGAGATGATGCGCGAGAGCTCGGCGGCGATGACCCGAAGCACCGTGCACCGCGGCGTAATCTCGATTCCGAAGAGACGCTCGGCGCCAATGGCGAACGCGACGTTATTGCCGATCGAGTTGAGGTAGTCCTCTCGATCGGTCCAGGGAATGATCTGATTGTACTGCCGGTACTCGCCGATCTTCTCGAAGCCGCAGTGCAAATACCCGACGTGCGGAATGCACCGCACGACCGTTTCGCCGTCGAGCTCGAGCACGAGGCGAAGTACCCCGTGGGTCGCCGGATGCTGCGGTCCGATGTTGATCAGCATGTGCTCGCCACCCAGCTCGGGCTCGAGCATCGGCGGCTCCTCGAGCGCGATCGCCGTTCCGCTCGCGTCCGTGACCAACGGTGTGCGAACCGGACGGCCGTGCGAATCGAGACCGCTGGTGGCGAGTGCCACGTCGACAGTACGCTTCGTCGTCGCCATCTATTCTCCCGTACGTTCCCCAGCGCGCAGTCGCTGACGCATGTCGTCAGGCAGGTCCTCGAAGGCATCGGCGATCGACAGCTCCTCCATCGAGTACCGCGCCTCCGGATTCGCCGCCAACGCCTGGCGAAGCTGCTCGGCGCGTGAGAAGCGGCCGCGCAGCGGAAAGTCCTTTCGAAGTGGAAAGCCCTCGCGATACTGCTCCCACATGAGGATGCGACGCAGATCGGGATGACCGGTGAAGCGAATGCCGAACATGTCGTAGCACTCGCGCTCCAGCCAATCCGCGCCGCGATACACCGGCCACACACTTTGCACCTCGAGCGGCGCGCCTTTCGCCAACTCGACTTTCAGTCGAAGGAAGCGCCGGCGCGGAAGCGAACGAAGGTGCCATACCACTTCGAGGGGCCGTTCGGGATCACGGAACTCGACGGCGGTGACATCGGAGAGATAGTCGTACTGTTGCTCCGGATCATCGTGCAGCCAGCGCACGATCTCGAGTAGCTGCTCGCGCGCGACATAGACCGTCGTCTCCCCCCAGATGACCTCGACGCGGCGGATGGCGTCGCCGAACTTCCCGCGCAGGGCAGCGGCGGTTGGATTCGCCGGAGCGCCTTCGCGAGGAACGTTGTGCGGTGTCACGGGCGCCGCTGCGGTGGCGCCACCGCCGCGGACGACCGGCGGGCTCGAGGTCACAATCCGGAGCGCGTCTGGTGAACGGAGTTGCCGAACGGCTCCGACAGCTCGTCGATGGCCGCGGGGGGAATGTAGAGTCCGCTCTTCGGATCCGGCTCCATCTCGCGCCGGATCGCTTCGTCGCCCATGTGCTCCTGCTTCACCTTCTCCTGAAGCAGAAGGACGCCGTACATCAGCCCCTCTGGACGCGGCGGACACCCGGGAACGTAGACGTCCACCGGGATGATCGTGTCGATTCCCTGCACGACCGCGTAGTTGTCGAACATCCCGCCGGACGAGGCGCACGCGCCCATCGAAATGCACCATTTCGGCTGGGGCATTTGCTGCCAGATGCGCCGCAGGACCGGCGCAAGCTTGAATGGGACGCGACCGGCGCAGATGAGCACGTCTGCCTGCCGCGGCGAGAAGCTCATCCGCTCCATGCCGAACCGCGCGAGGTCGTATTTGCTGGCGGCAGTCGCCATGAACTCGATCGCGCAGCACGCCGTGCCGAAGGGCATCGGCCAGAGCGAGTTCTTGCGCGCCCAATTCACGAGCGAATCGAGACGCGTCGTTACCCAGTTCTCACCGCCCGTCGCTTCCACCGAGCGTGGCTCGGGACGTGGGCTCAATCCCATTGCAGCGCTCCCTTCTTCCAGATGTAAACGAAGCCGACGAGGAGAATCGCCATGAACACGAGCATCTCGCCGAGCCCGAAGAACGACACTTGTCCCGTGGGGCACACCCCGTTGGCCAGCGGTACCGCGCAGCTGAGCTGCTTGAAGTAAGCGCCCCACGGGATGAGAAAGACGGTCTCGATGTCGAAGATGATGAAGAGCATCGCGACCATGTAGAACTTCACGGAGAATCGCTCGCGCGCATCACCGAGTGCGGGGATGCCGGACTCGTACGGTGCCTGCTTCACCGGCGTGGGCCGGGAGCGCATGGTCAGATGCGATAGCCCGATCATGAGAATCGCGTTGAGGATCACGAATCCCAAGAGCAGGAGGACCGGCAAGTACGTGCGCGACATTAGTCTCCGGACTTCGTGAAATTTTTCACGTTCTCCAGTCAGCGAATAATATTCCGGGTGGAAACACGATGGAAGGGACGGACGAATGCGGAATACGGAATGCGGAAGTCGGAGGTCCACGCCCGGCCGACGGCTCACGATCCGCATTCCGGATTCCGCATTCGCCTCTCGGCATTATCATTCCCCGCGCCCGTGATGCCGGCGATGGTCAGGTCGCCGCGCTCTCCTATCTCCTAACGTCCCTTATCAGATGTCCATCAAGTCGGACCGCTGGATCCGCCGCATGGCGAGCGAGCATGGCATGATCGAGCCCTTCGAGGACCGCCAGGTCCGGCAGGGCGTGATTTCCTACGGCGTCAGCTCATATGGGTACGACATGCGAGTCGCGCGCGAGTTCCGGATCTTCACGAACGTGTTGAGCTCGGTCGTCGATCCGAAGGCGTTCGATCCCCGGTCATTCGTGGAATTCGAGGGCGATGTGTGCATCGTCCCGCCCAACTCGTTCGCGCTCGCCAGGTCGGTCGAGTATTTCCGCATCCCGCGAAAAGTGATGACGGTTTGCGTCGGCAAATCGACGTACGCGCGGTGCGGCATCATCACGAACGTCACGCCCTTCGAGCCGGAGTGGGAAGGGTATGTGACGCTCGAGATCTCCAACACCACGCCGCTTCCGGCGAAGATCTACGCGAACGAGGGGATCGCGCAGGTCCTGTTCTTCGAGGGCGATGAGGAGCCGGAGGTCTCGTACAAGGACAAGGCCGGCAAGTACCAGAAACAGCAGGGCGTGACGCTGCCCAGGCTCTAGAAGAACATCACCGCCAGCAGGATGAGCACGACGATGACGCCGGCGACGGAGAGCCACATGGTCATCCCCTTGCCGGCCGATGCCTGGGCAAGCGTGCTTTCATTCTTTCCCCGCGGGCTTCGGCGCCGCTCCTCGCCGACGTGGGCTCCGTGGTCGGCGACGCCCGGCGTATCCGGAACGGCGTCGGCACCACCGAGTGCGGCTTCGTCGAGGCGCGTTGGTTTGGTTTGCTGGGGGGCGTCCCCGCCGGGATAGGTTCTGTCGATGGGTCGGCGCGGCGACTCGTCGCGCGGTGTTGGTGCGGTCACGGGCGTTCTCCGATGGCGTCTGCCTGTGGGGGAGTGCAGCAAATGCGCCAGAACGTCGAGGTCGTCGAGGTAGTCGAGGTCGTCCAGGTGGTCGAGGGCCTCTAACCGCGCGCCCGCCCTGACGACCTCGACACCCTTGACCCCCTTGACACCCTCATCCTCAAACCGCTCCCTCGCGCCGCTCGACCTCGGCCGCCCCAAAGACGGAGGCCCGCAAGAAATCGCGGTTCATCCGAGCGATGACGCTGATACTGATCAGCTTCGGGCACGCCTCCTGGCACTCGCCGATGTTGGTGCAGTTGCCGAACGCCTCCATGTCCATCTGCGAGACCATGCGCAGCACGCGCTTCGACCGCTCCGGTTGCCCCTGCGGAACGAGGCCGAGGTGGGCGATCTTCGCGGCGGCAAAGAGCGAGGCGGACGCATTGGGGCAGGCGGCGACGCACGCTCCGCAGCCGATGCACGCCGCGGCGTCCATCGCCGCGTCGGCGTCGTCCTTCGGCACCAGCATCGCGTTCGCGTCGGGCACTCCGCCGGTGCGCGCGCTGATGTAGCCGCCGGCGGCGATGATGCGGTCGAACGCGCCGCGATCGACCACGAGATCGCGCACGACGGGAAAGGCCCTCGCCCGCCACGGCTCGACGACGATCTCCTCGCCGTCCCTGAAGCTGCGCAAATGCAGCTGGCACGTCGCCGTGCCGCGCATTGGCCCGTGGGGAACGCCGTTGATCATCACCCCGCACGACCCGCAAATGCCCTCGCGACAGTCGTGATCGAAGGCGATCGGCTCCTCACCTTTCGCGATGAGGCGCTCGTTGACGACGTCGAGCATCTCGAGAAACGACATGTCCGGTGATAGATCGACAGCGTCGTAAGGCACGAGCCGTCCAGGCGACGTGGGGCCGGCCTGACGCCACACACGCAGCCGGAGGCGCATCGTCGTCACTTGTAGCTCCGTTGCGCGAGTTGAACGTTCTCGAAGACGAGCGGCTCGCGATGCAGCACCGGCTCGGCGTTCTCCCCGGCATATGCCCACGCCGCGACATACGCGAAGCGATCGTCGTCGCGCTTCGCTTCGCCGTCAGGCGTCTGGTGCTCCTCGCGGAAATGTCCGCCGCACGACTCCTCTCGATGCAGCGCGTCGCGACACATCAGCTCGGCGAATTCCAGGAAGTCGGCGACACGGTTGGCCTTTTCCAACGCCTGGTTCAGCTGCGCGTCGCTCCCCGGCACCGTGACGTTCTGCCAGAACTCGGCCCGGATCTCCGGAATGCGTCGCAGCGCCTGCTGAAGGCCGGCCGCGTTGCGCGCCATTCCGCACTTCTCCCACATCAACGTGCCAAGCTCGCGATGAAACGAATCGACGGTCCGGGACCCCTGAATTGCCAGCAGCCGTTTCGTCCGCTTCGCGACCGCTTCCAGAGTACCGCGAACCTCGGGGTGATCGAGGCCGACCTTCTCGAGCTTCGTTGAGGCGAGGTAATCGCCGATCGTGACCGGAATGATGAAATATCCGTCGGCGAGGCCCTGCATGAGCGCGCTCGCGCCCAGCCGGTTCGCGCCATGGTCCGAGAAATTTGCCTCGCCGAGCACGTGAAGCCCGAAAATCGTGCTCATGAGATTGTAGTCAACCCACAAGCCACCCATGGTGTAGTGCACGGCCGGATAGATGCGCATCGGCACGGTGTAAGGATCCTCGTCCGTGATGCGCTGATACATCTCGAAGAGGTTGCCGTATCGCTCCTCGATGGTGTTCCGCCCCAGTCGCGCGATCGCATCGGCGAAATCGAGATAGACGCCGCGACCCCCCGGTCCGACACCGCGTCCCTCATCGCATACCTCCTTGGCCGCACGGGAGGCAATGTCGCGCGGCGAGAGGTTGCCGAAGCTCGGGTATTTGCGCTCGAGGTAGTAGTCGCGGTCGCTCTCCGCAATCTCGTGAGGCGGTCGATGATCCCCAGTCTGCTTCGGCACCCAGACGCGGCCGTCATTCCGCAGGCTCTCCGACATCAACGTCAGCTTGGACTGGTACTCACCGCTGACGGGAATGCAGGTCGGGTGAATCTGCGTGAAGCACGGATTCCCGAACGCGGCGCCCCGCTTCCACGCACGGAACGTCGCGGTCACGTTCGATCCGCGCGCGTTCGTGGACAAATAGAAGACGTTGCCGTAGCCGCCAGTGGCGAGGACCACCGCATCGGCGATATGCGCCAGCACCTCGCCGGTCACGAGATTTCGCGTCACAATGCCGCGGCACCGGCCATCGATCACGATCAGGTCGAGCATCTCGGTGCGCGGATGCAGGATCACGGACCCGCGCGCGACCTCCTTGAGCAGCGCCTGATAGGCCCCGAGCAGCAGCTGTTGGCCCGTCTGGCCGCGCGCATAGAAGGTGCGCGACACCTGCGCGCCGCCGAACGACCGGTTGGCGAGGTACCCGCTGTACTCTCGCGCGAACGGAACGCCCTGGGCGACGCACTGATCGATGATGTCGACACTGATTTGCGCGAGACGGTAGACATTGGCCTCGCGAGCGCGGAAATCCCCGCCCTTGACCGTGTCGTAGAACAGCCGCCAAATGCTGTCGCCGTCGTTCTGATAGTTCTTGGCGGCGTTGATCCCGCCCTGCGCGGCAATGCTGTGGGCGCGTCGCGGCGAGTCCTGAAAACAGAAGCAGCTCACTCGGTAGCCGAGCTCGCCGAGCGATGCGGCCGCCGAGGCCCCGGCCAATCCCGACCCGACGACGAGCACCGAGTGACGCCGCTTGTTCGCGGGATTGACCAGCCTTATCTCGAAGCGATGACGATCCCACTTCTCGGCCAGCGGGCCCGAGGGAATCTTGGCGCGAAGGTCCATCGAGGCGGCCTAACGAATGACGCCGAGGAGCACGGCGATCGGTACACTCACGAAGCCGAGTGGCACGAGCACCGCGATCACGGTGGCAAGCCGGCGTCGCGCAGGATTCACGCGCTCGTGCTCGATGCCGAGCGTCTGAAACATGCTCCAGGTGCCGTGATACAGGTGCAAAGCCAGCGCCGCCATCGCGGCGATGTAGATGCCGGCGATCCACCACACGCGAAACGCCGTCGTCACGTTGTGATACGGCGCGAGGTGGATGAACGCAGGGTGCGCGTGCCCCGTCGTGAAATGGAGGATGTGGTAGATCACGAAGAGCAGAATCGCGACGCCACCCCACCGCATCGTCCGTGAGGCCACGCTCGAGGCCTGGGGATCGAATCGATTGTACGCCATTGGACGGGCGGCACGAGCGCGGATGGCGAGCTGCGCGGCGGCAACGACGTGCAGGACGACCGACACGAGCAGGAGCACCCGTACGCCCCACAAGAGCGCCGGGAGCTCGCGCAGCTTGGCCGCATATGAATCGATCGCGGAAGCGCCGACGAAGATGAGCAGGTTGCCGGTGACGTGCGCGAGAATGTATCCCAGGAGCACGATGCCCGTCACCGCCATCACGACTTTTTTCCCGATCGTGGAGCCCCAGAACCGAACAACGGGCATCTCGGAGCTCAGAGCTTGAGGACGCTCATCGGCTCACGCACCGCGTCGGCACTCTTCGCGAGATCGCTGCGCTCCTGCGGCGTGAGCTCCACCTCGAGAATCTGCTCCAACCCCTTGCGGCCGAGCTTGCACGGGACGCCGAGAAAGAGCCCGGACATTCCGTATTCGCCCTCGAGCCACGCGGCGCACGGCAGAATCCGCTTCTTGTCGTGCACAATGGCCTCCGCCATCTGCACGGCGGCGGCCGACGGTGCGTAGTACGCGGACCCGGTCTTGAGGTACTTCACGATCTCGGCGCCGCCGTTGCGCGTGCGATCCACGATCGCATCGAGCCTCTTGCGATCCATCAGCTGCGTGACAGGGATGCCGCTCACCGTCGTGTATGAGATCAGCGGCACCATGGTGTCACCATGTCCGCCGAGGACCATCGCCTGGATGTCTTCGACGGAGACGTCGAGCGCCTCCGCCAGGAACGAGCGATAGCGCGCGGTGTCGAGCACGCCGGCCATGCCGAGCACGCGCTCGCGCGGGAATCCCGTCACCTGCTTCGCGACGTATGACATGACGTCGAGCGGATTCGACACCATGATGATGATCGCGTTCGGCGATGAACGCTTGACGTGCTCGGAGACCTGCTTGACGATGCCGGCGTTGGTGTTGAGCAGGTCGTCGCGCGACATCCCGGGCTTGCGCGCGATGCCGGCGGTGATGATGACGATGTCCGAGCCGGCGGTCTCGTCGTAGCCGTTGGTTCCGATGACACGTGTATCGAAGCCTTCGATGGGCGCCGACTCCCACTGGTCGAGGCCTTTCCCCTGCGGAACGCCCTCGACGACGTCGACCATCACCACCAGCCTGGCGAGCGACTTCTCCGCCAGGCGCTGCGCCGTCGTCGCGCCAACGTTTCCGGCACCGACGACGGTGATCTTGTTGACCATTGCGATTGTGTGCGCGTTGTGAGTTGACGCGCGAAAGCTATTCGGGGCTGGCGGTTCGGGCTAGCTCGTTGCGCTATGAGCTTTTTTTTTTGACCGCAGAGGTCGCAGTGGGCGCAGAGAGTTCACAAAGCTCTCTTTTGTGAACCGCTACCAGGAGTCATCGCCGCCGGCGCCCTTCGCGTGCATCTACGGCTCAATCAAGGCGCAGCTGATGAGCCCTCTGCGGCCTTGGCGGCCTTTGCGGTCAAACAGGGCTCGTGGCGAACCAGCTTATCCGCCCACCTGCGACAGCGCGCGCAAGCCTCCAACCTTCATCTGCAGAAGCGCGTGCTCGCGCGGCTTCTCGGCCAACGCTCGCTCGTACAGCGGGACGAGGTCTTCCCCGCGACGGAGCGGGTCGCGGAGGTTCACCTCGTGGTCACCGAACAGGCACGTGCGCAGGCGCCCGTCGGCCGTCAGCCGCACGCGGTTGCACGACTCGCAGTAGGTGTGCGTCATCGGCGTGATGACGCCGATCGACCCGGGTGCGCCATCGAAGCGGTGATACTTCGCGGGCCCGTTGCCTCGCGCCGGTCCGCTCGCAGGATGCAGCGGCGCCACGTGAGCGACACGAGACAGCACCTCGTCGCTCGGCACGACGTGGTCCCAGGTGAGCGAGCGAAGGTCACCCACGGGCATCAGCTCGATGAAGCGCACATGCCATGGGTGCTCGAGCGACAGACGGGCGAAGTCGAGGATCTCATCGTCGTTGATGCCGCGCATCACGACCACGTTGATCTTGATCGGATTCAACCCGGCCCGCTCCGCCGCGAGCGCGGCACGGATCGGATCGAACGGAAGCGATCGCCTCGCGATAGCGGCAATCCGGTCGGGGCGAAGCGAGTCGGCGCTCATGTTGATGCGGTTCAGCCCCGCGTCGCGCAACGAGCTCGCCATCGTTTCGAGTTTCACTCCATTGGTCGAGAGCGCGATGTCCTCGATGCCCGGCACAGCGCGAAGGAACCGGACGAGCGTCTCGAGCTGTGGACGGATGGTCGGCTCGCCACCAGTGATGCGCACGCGTCGCAAGCCCAGCGGCGCCAGTTGCCCGACGATCGCGGCGATTTCCTCGTAGGAGAGGATCTCGCTCTTCGGCAACCACTCGAGCCCGTCGAGGGGCATACAGTACAAACACCGGAAATTGCACCGGTCAGTCACCGAGATTCTGAGATACTCGATGCGCCGCCCGAACTGGTCGACGAGGGTTTTCACGACGCCACCTCCGTCCGTGTGGCCGTCGGGTCCACCCACTCGCGCGTCCCATCGACGTACGCTTCGCGCTTCCAGATCGGGACGCGACGCTTGAGCTCCTCGATCACGTAGCGTGACGCGTCGTACGCCTGCGCGCGGTGCGGATGCGCGACGGCGATGACGACGCTCGCGTCTCCAATTGCCAGCGCGCCAACGCGATGCTCTGCGACGATGTCGTCGGTCTCGAACCGCGATGCGGCTTCGGAAACGATAGCCTCGAGCTCGCGTGCGGCCATGCTCTCGTATGCGGTATACTCGATGCCCTCGACGGCGCGACCCTCGTTGGTATCTCGCACCGTGCCCACGAAGAGCACCGACGCGCCGTTCGCGCTCGCCGCGACTTCCGCGAGAAGCGCCGACGGATCGAGCGGGCTCCGCACGATGGCGACGCGCATCAGCCGCCAGCGACCGCGGGGATGACCGCTACCTCATCGCCGGCGCGGAGCACGCGATCCTGTCGCGCGTAGCGCTCGTTCACCGCGATGAGGGGCGCGGGCGGGAGACGTCCGTCGCGATCCATCCCGCGCAGCCGTTGGAGAAAATCCCCAACCGTCGATCCGTCCGGGACTTCCAGCTCCAGGCGGTCGCAGCCGAACGCCTCGGCGTACGACGCGAAGAGCAACGCGGTAATCGTCATAGTGGTACTCTCGCGAGCGCGCTGTGGGCTGGCAAGTCCGGCCCTGAAATACGAAGCGCGCCAGAACCCATATGGTTCCGGCGCGCCGTCATTCGCGAAACTCCTTTTCAGGCTTCGCTTTCACTCGCCTCGGTTTCCTCGGTCTCGAAGTCTTCGACCCCGGCGACCATGGCGCGTAACTCCTTGGACGGCTTGAAGACCGGCACCGGTCGCGCCGACACCTCCACCGGCGATCCGGTGCGAGGGTTCCGCGCCATTCTCGTCTTGCGGTGCCTGATCTTGAACGTGCCGAATCCGCGGACCTCGATGTTCTTCTGCTCCTTGAGAGCGTCCTTGATCGCATCGAGGAAAGCGTCGACCACCCGCGCACAGTCCTTTTTTGAAATCATCGGGCCGGCAGTCCGCGAAATCTGCGCGGTCACGCGCTCGACCAGATCGGCTTTCGTCATTCGAGGGCCTCGTGGGGAGACGGCCGACCATCCTCGATCGGTGCGTCGAACATAGGACGTTACCTATTGTGTGTCAAGCGCTTGGCTCGCTTCGCACTAGCGCCGCGCACCGCCTCGAGGAACTCTCCGAACAGCGGACGGGCGTCGTGCGGGCCCGGTGCGGCCTCCGGGTGATACTGCACCGCGAAGATCGGCATCTCGCGATGGCGCATCCCCTCGATGGTCCCGTCGTTCAAGTTGATGTGCGTAACCTCCAGCTCCGGCGCGCCCGGAATCCCGCCTTCGCTCCCCTGCACCGCAAAGCCGTGATTCTGCGACGTGATCAGCACGTGTCCCGTGTCCAGCTCCCGGACGGGGTGATTACCACCGCGATGACCATAGGACATTTTCGCGGTGCTCCCCCCGAAAGTGAGTCCCAGGAGCTGATGTCCGAGACAGATCCCGAATATCGGAACGCTTTCCGCCGCGATCGCTTTGATGATCCCTGGCGCGTACGAGACGGCCGCCGGGTCGCCCGGCCCATTCGATAGAAACACGCCGTCCGGCGCCATCTCCATGACCGCCTCCGCCGGAGTGTCGGCGGGGACGACCGTCACGTGGCAGTCATGCTCGGCGAACAACCGCAGGATGTTGCGCTTGATGCCGTAATCGTAGGCGACGATGTGGTGCGGCGCTGTGGGATCGCCCCACTCATAGGTCTGGCGGGTAGAGACGCGCGACGCGAGATCCAGCCCCTCCATCGAGGGACACGCATCGAGCGCGGCGAGCGCCTCGGCGCCCGGCGTCTCGCCCTCGGCAATTACGCCGCGCATCACCCCGATCGACCTCAAATGCTTCGTGAGGCGACGCGTATCAACTTCTTCGAGAATCGGGATTTGAGAAGCGGCCAACCAGCTTCTCAAGTCACCGGTCGCGCGCCAATTGGAATACGTCGATGACAGCTCGCGGACGATCGTCCCCGCCACCTGAGGTCGCGCCGACTCGGGATCCTCGGTGTTGATCCCGTAATTCCCGATCATCGGCGCGGTCATCACGACGATCTGTCCCTGGTACGACGGATCGGTGTAGACCTCCTGATACCCGGTCATGTTCGTGGTGAACACGACTTCGGCGACCGTTGGCGCGATTGAATCGCGGAGACGGCCGCGAAAAAGGGTTCCATCTTCGAGGAGAAGGAACCCTGGGCGAGACGCTGGTCCCGCGCTCGCGATCACGGCTGCGGGGTCGACGGCGGTGAAGCCGGTGCATTCTCGAGCGGAATCGGCGCTTCGCTCGCGCCGGGGATCGGCGTCGCGGGCGCTGCCTGCTCCACTGGCTCGTCGAGCACGGAGCGCGAGGTCGCCGCTCGCGAAGACATCAGCGAGAGAACGAAACCGAGAACGAGGAACCCACCACCGAGGTACCAGCTCGCCTTGGTGAGGACGTTCCCCATCTGGCGCGTGCCAAAGAACGAATCCGGAGACGTGCCGACACCGCCGAAGGTGGCGGCGAGACCTCCGCCTTTCCCCGACTGAAGGAGAATGACGACGATCAGCAGGACGCTCGCGAGAACGAGGATGGCGATAAGAAAAGTATACATCGGCGGAGTGAAGGGCGTGGCGGCTAAGCTTGTAAAGCTACGTGAGTTACGAAACTCGGTCAAGGCCGCTCACGAACGCGCGATCGTCGCCCACCCTTCGGCGTCGAGACTCGCTCCGCCCACGAGCAGCCCGTCGACTCCCGGTGACGAAAGGAGAGCCTGCGCGTTCCCGGCATTCACGCTTCCGCCATAGAGTATGGGGATCTCTTTCGCCCGATCACCCGCAAGCTGTTCGAGCGCGGTACGAATGACGGCGTGAACCGCACTGGCGTCGCGAGGCTCGGCGGTTTGTCCGGTCCCGATCGCCCATACGGGCTCGTACGCGACGAGCATTTGAGCCATGTGCGCCGGGTCCAGATCCGACACGCCTGCGCGGAGCTGTCGCAGCACGACCGTGTCGGTCTCCCCCGCTCGCCGCTCTTCGAGCTTCTCTCCCACGCACAGCATGGGGCGCAATCCCGCTCTCGCGGCGGCTGCGCATTTCCGCCGGGTCTCGTCGTCCTTTTCGCCGAAAACGTGGCGACGCTCCGAATGTCCGACGAGCGCGAACCGCGCGCCCGCATCGCGCGCGATCGGCGCCGAGATCTCACCGGTGAACGCGCCCTTGTCTTCCCAGTGGATGTTCTGGACGCCGAGCAGAATGTCCTGTCGCTCTTTCGTCGCGTCGACCAGCGCCGAAAGCGTGGCCGCGGGCGGAAAGATGATCACCGACCGATCGCCGCGCCGCGCATAACGAGCCAGAAAGGTGCGCATGAACGCCCGCGCATCGCTCGGCCCGTGATTCATCTTCCAGTTGGCGGCGAGCACGGGCTTGCGCATCACGTCCTCGCGTCGTCCAGCACCGCCACACCCGGCAGGGTTTTTCCCTCGAGAAACTCGAGCGACGCACCGCCGCCGGTCGATACGTGACTCATGCGGTCCTCGAGACCGAACCCGGCAACCGCGGCGGCGGAGTCGCCGCCTCCGACGATGGTCGTCGCGCCGCGGCCGGTGGCCGCGGCCATCGCGTCCGCGATGCCGCGCGTGCCCTTGTCGAACGGCTCCGTCTCGAAGACGCCCATCGGCCCATTCCAGACGACGGTCCTCGCGCGCTCGATCTCCGAGGCGAAGCGCTCGACCGAGCGCGGACCGACATCGAGCATCGCCTGGTCCGCGGGAATCGCATCCCGTCCAACGGTCCGCGCCATCGACGCCTTCTCGATGGAGGGTGCGACAACCGCATCCTCCGGAAGAAGCAGCTTGTCGCCACTGCGCGCGAGCAGGTCCTTCGCCATCGAGACGCGATCCTCCTCGACGAGTGACCGTCCCGTTTGCAGTCCCATCGCGCGAAAAAACGTGCACGCCATCGCGCCGCCGATTACCAGCCGATCGACCTTCGGGAGCAGCTGCTCGATGACGTCGAGCTTGCCGGAAATCTTCGCTCCTCCGAGCACGGCCACGAAGGGACGCTCGGGATTCGCGAGTGCGGTGCCCAGGTAGCGCAGCTCTTTCTCCATCAGGAAGCCGGCGACCGCCGGCTTGAGGTGATGTGCCACGCCTTCCGTGGAGGCGTGAGCGCGGTGCGCGGCACCGAACGCATCGTTTACGAAGAAATCGCCAAGCCGCGCGAGCGCGCGGGCGAGGCGCTCGTCGTTGCTCTCCTCGCCACCGAGGTACCGCGTGTTTTCGAGCAGCAGGATCTCGCCATCCTGCAGCGACGCTGTCGCCTTCATCGCCTCGTCGGTGTCCGTCGTCTCGACGAAGCGCACGCGTCTCGTCGTCAGGCGTGCGAGGTGTCGCGAGACCGGCTCGAGCGAGTATTTGGGCTCGGGTTTTCCTTTCGGACGACCGAGGTGCGACAGCACCACGACCCGACCGCCACGCTCGGCCAGATACTCGAGGGTCGGTAGCGCCGCACGAATCCGCGTGTCATCCCCGACGTGGCCGTTCTCATCGAGCGGCACGTTGAAGTCCACGCGCACGAGTGCCCGACGTCCGCGAATCGCGGAGTCGGGCAGATCGGCGACGGTCAGCTTGTTCAACGCGGCGGGCACTACTTCCTGCTGCCCACCATCTTCAGGACGTCCACGCATCGTGACGCGTATCCCCATTCGTTGTCGTACCAGCCGCAGACTTTCACGAAGGTCCCGTCGATCACGTTCGTGCTCTTGGCATCGAGCACGCACGAGAATGGATTACCGATGAAATCCACCGAGACCAGCTCCACCTCGGTGTAGTCGATGATGCCCTTGAGCGGTCCGCTCGCCGCGGCGCTCTTGAACGCCGCGTTCACCTCCTCGATGGTGGTCGGGCGCTCGACCTCGACGACGAGATCGACGAAGGACACGTCGGGAGTGGGCACGCGGATCGAGATGCCATCGATCTTGCCCTTCACCTCGGGAATCACGAGCGAGGTTGCCTTCGCGGCTCCCGTCGTGGTCGGGATCATCGAGATCGCGGCCGCGCGGGCGCGTCGCAGATCCTTGTGCGGCAGATCGAGGATCTGCTGGTCATTCGTGTAGCTGTGGATCGTCGTCATCGATCCGTGCTTGAATCCGAATTTCTCGCGCACGACCTTCACCATTGGCACCAGGCAATTCGTGGTGCACGAGGCGTTCGAGATGATGTGGTGGCGCGCGGCGTCGTATTTGTCGTGATTCACGCCCATGCACAGCGTGATGTCCTCACCCTTGGCGGGCGCGGAGATCACGACTTTCCTCGCGCCGCCGGTGATGTGCGCCTTCGCCTGCTCGGCGTTCGTGAACCTGCCGGTGGACTCCAGAACGATCTCCACGCCGAGGTCCTTCCAGGGGAGCTTGCCGGGCTCCTTCTCGGAGAGCACCGCGATCTCGTCCCCGTCGATGATCACCGACTTCTCCCCCGCGCGAACATCACCCTTGTACGTGCGATGAACCGAGTCGTACTTGAAGAGATGCGCGAGGGTCTTCGTATCGGTCAGGTCGTTGACGGCAACGAAGTCCAAGTCTGCGCGCTGCTCTTTCGCCGCGCGCACCACTTGCCGTCCGATGCGGCCGAATCCGTTGATACCTACACGTATTGCCATTGAAGGTCGAGCTCCAGTCGAAAATTAGGGCTGGTCGCCGCTCGCGGGCGCCCGGCCGAATGTCACGAAGCTCACGATGCGCGCGCCGCCGTCGAGCAAAGCCGTCGCACATTCCACGAGCGTGGCTCCGGTCGTCACCACATCGTCCACGAGCACGATGTGCGCACCGCGGAGGCGCTCGCGGGTGCCGGCAACCGCACGAAATGCGCCGGAAACGTTGCGCCGCCTCGCTTCTGGTGTCAACCGCGTTTGCGTCTCGGTCGAGCGCGCACGCACGAGCACATCCGTCCACACCGGCATGGTCCACCGGTGTGCGAGTGCCGCGGCCAGACACCCGCTCTGGTTGAACCCTCGCTCACGCTCACGTGCCCCTGACAGTGGAACGGGTACGAGCGCGGTTCGTTCCCGGGCGACATCCTCCGGCCACGACAGCCGCGCCATCCGCTCCGCCATGGGTTCGGCAAGGGCGTGCCATCCGGCGTACTTGAGCTCGTGAACGATCGCCGCCCCGGTTCCTCGATGGATCCAGCACACCGATCGCCCACTGCGCACATAGGGCGGAAGCAGATCGCACCAGGTGCACCGGCGCACTCCCACCGGATGCCCGCACCGGTCGCATCGCGGCGCCGCCAGCGTGGTAACGCGATTCCAGCATCGAGCGCACGCCAGCCCGTCATCGCCCCGATCGTTCAGGCGGCCGCAGACGACGCAGGCGCGCGGCAACAGCAGCGCGAGCATCGCGCCCGCCCATTCGCGGGCGCGGTGGACGTGTGCGCTCACCGCGGCACTGCGGCCGCGGCGAGCGCGTCACGCATAACGTCGCGCGGCGCGGTGATGCCGAGCCACCACTCGAATGCCAGCGCGCCTTGCTCGAGCAGCATGCCTAACCCGTCCGCCGCCACGAGTCCGCGCTCGCGCGCCGCTCCCACCCACGCCGTTTCGCCCGGCCGATACACGAGGTCGAGCACCGTGGCATCCGCCCGCAGTGATTGAAGCGCCACCGGGAACGGATCATCGGCGCGAAGCCCAAGCGACGTCGTGTTCACCACGAGCGTCGCATCCTCCACCGCGTCCGCTGCATCCTGCGCAACCCGAGAGACGATCGGAAAGCGCGACGCCAGCTCCACGGCGCGAGCACTGGTACGGTTGAAGAGCGTGACGCGTGCCCCCGTCCAGCGTTCGAGCGCGGCGAGGACCGCGGCCGCCGAGCCACCGGCCCCGAGCACCGCGACATGCACACCGGCGCGCAGCGCGCCAGCCTGACGAGCCAACGCATCGAATCCTCCGACGTCCGTATTGGTTCCCTCGAGCTCGCCGTCCTCGCCGATGCGAAAGGCGTTCACCGCGCGTACGCGCGACGCAACGGCATCGAGACGCGTGCACCGGCGGGCCACCGCCTCCTTGTGCGGGATGGTCACGTTGCCACTCGCACGCGCCTCTATCAGTCGGCGAACCGCGTCGTCGAGCCCGGCGGGCGGAACATCGATCGCCTCGTAGACGAGCGGCAAGCCAACGTGCCGGAGGGCGGCGTTCTGTAACGCTGGAGACAGCGAGTGCGACACCGGGTGTCCGACGAGGACGAGACGCCCCGGCGCCCGCCTCACGAGCGTCCGGGTGCTCGCTCCGCGGCGATTCGCTCGATGGCGTGCTGCACTTCGCGATCGAGCTCGTCGAACGCGGCACGGTAGACGTCGAGGTCGCCGCCGAACGGATCGGTGATGGATCGCTCGCTGCGACCCCTCGAGGCGTAGGACGAGAGCAGATGCGTCCTCCCTGTTCCGCCGAGCGCTTCGATACGCTCCAGGTGGTGCGGGCCCATGGCGAGGATGAGATCGCTGCCGCTCACCAGATCACGCGTGAGAAGCCGGGCGCGATGCATCGAGAGATCGAGCGACCGCTCCATCGCGACGAGGAGCGCCCCGTCGGACGCCGGCGCGCCATCCCACGCCGCTGTGCCCGCGCTACCGACTTCGAGGTCGGACAGGTTGCGCTCGGCCGCGAAGCGCCGGGCGAGCGCTTCCGCGATGGGACTGCGACACGTATTGCCCGTGCAGACGAAGAGCACGCGCATCGACTCAGGCATCTCCAATGAGGTCCGGCACGCTCTCGCGCAGCGTCGCGGCGGCGATCGCTCCGGGGCGAATCACCCGGGGCCGAGAGCCTGTGCAATCTACCACGGTCGACGGCGGCGAGGAGGATAGACGCCCGCCATCGAGCACTCGCAGGATGCCCCGCGCCATGGGCTCCGGCCACTGCGCGACGATCTCCGATGCGGCCATCGCCGCGGGCGAGCCAGGACGGTTCGCGCTCGTCGATGTGATGGGTCGGCCGTATCGCTGAATCAGACGCGCCATTCCGTTATGGGACGTCCACCGAACGGCAACGCCGCCCTCCGGCCCGCGCAGTCGATCCGGGACCCGGCGCTCACCACCGGGGAGAACGAGCGTCAATGGCCCCGGCCAGTGCCGGGCCGCGAGACGCGCGGCATCGCCCGTAAAGCGAAGATCCAGCCGGGTGACCATGTCGCTCGACGAAATGAGAATGAGGAACGGCTTCCCGGCCGGACGGCCCTTGAGACGCACGAGGGCGTCGACGGCCGCGTGATCGACCGCTCCTCCGAAGCCATACACCGTCTCCGTGGGATACGCGAGCACGCCACCAGCCTCGAGGTGAGCGATGGTCTCCGACGCCGCTGCCTCGATCTCCTCCGGGGACCAGAATGGTATCGCGCGCGGTCCCGTCACGTGGAGACCCGCGTCATCGCTTCGACCAGCGCGAAATCCGCCTCCTCCGTGACCTTCGCCGCGCGTTCACTGCCACGAACCACTACCACCTCGGACCCCTGACGCTCGCATAACGCGGCGCAGTCGGTCGCGAACGCCTGCGCACGTCTCGCCTCTGCATACGCCCGCTCGATCATGTCCCGTGGAAATGCCTGGGGCGTTTGCGCACGCCATAGTCCCTCGCGCGGGATGGTGCGAACGATCCGACCATTTGTGTCGACCTCCTTGAGGGTGTCCGCGACCGGAACCGCGGCCACCGCCCCGCGCCCGTTTCGTGCCTCGGCGATTACGGCGTCGATCACCTCCATCGTCACGAACGGACGCGCCGCGTCGTGCACGACGACGATGCGCACCTCGTCAGGCAGGTCCTCCAGGCCGTGCAGGACCGACTCGCCGCGCACTTTTCCACCGACGGACACCAGCAGCCGATCGACATCGCACTGGAAGATCCACGGCGGCGGGTCGCCCGCGTACTGGCGCGGCAGAACGCAGACAACCATCGCCACATCGTCTCGTCGATGGAACAGCTGGAGGGAATGCAGCAGCATCGGCTTGCCGCCGATCCAGCGAAACTGCTTGAGCTCGTTTCCTTTCAGCCGGGACGAGGCACCGGCCGCCACGAGCACGACTCCCACATCTCGCGTCACGGTCATCGCGCGAACAGGTGTCGGAAGACGTCACCCACCGTGCGGACCCCGACGGCAGTCACGTCGCGAAGCCGTTTCGGGATCCCCCGCTCGGCGAGGTATGCGGTCGTCAGGCCCATCTTCGCGGCTTCGGCCAGTCGGCGCTCGGACTGCGACACCGGACGAATCTCCCCACCGAGACCGACCTCGCCGAGGAAGATGGCGTTAGGCGGCAGCGGTGCGTCGTACACGCTCGACGCGAGTGCGGTGGCGACGGCGAGATCGCCGGCCGGCTCGTGCAGTCGCACGCCCCCGACGACGTTGACGAAGACATCCAGCTGAGCGAAGGAAAGTCCAGCCCGCTTGTCGAGCACGGCGAGCAGGAGCGCCAATCGGCGCGTGTCGAATCCCGTCGCCACTCGCTGCGGTGTCCCAAAGCCGGCCTTCGCGGCCAGGGCCTGGATTTCCACCAGGAGCGGTCGCGTACCCTCCATGAGGGCGGTGACGGCGCTTCCCGAAGCGATGTTCGCGCGGTCGCCGAGGAACAGCTCCGACGGGTTCTCGATAGGCACCAGCCCCCGTTCAGTCATTCGGAAGACGCCAATCTCATCGACGCCGCCGAAACGGTTCTTCGTCGCCCGGAGCACGCGGTGGTCGAGGGAGCCTTCGCCCTCGAAGTACAGCACGGTGTCCACGATGTGTTCGAGTGTCTTGGGGCCGGCGATGCCTCCGCCCTTCGTCACGTGCCCGACCACGAAGACGGCGGTGCCGCTCTCCTTGGCGAATCGCATGAGACGAGCGGCGCATTCCCGCAGCTGGCCGACGCTCCCCGGAGCACCCTCGAGATCAGCGGTGAAGATCGTCTGGATCGAATCGACGATCATCACCGCCGGCTCCATTCCCGCCGCCGTCGCGAGCACCGTTTCCA
>DASTYE010000021.1:0-11357 GCA_035765135.1 Gemmatimonadaceae bacterium
CGTATCCGGCTTCGAGGTCTGGGAGATGCCGACGATCATTCCATCGTCGTTGATGCCCGGCCATTGCACGGTGCTGCTCGGCCCACCCAGCGTGCCGAGGTCGATCGTCAAGCCATCGCGCCAGAGCACGGCGTGTCGCGCACCGCTCGTGTCCGAGTATCCCGCGACCCAGCCCGCGTCGTTGATTCCGCTCCCTCGCGCCGTCGGACCTCCGAGCCAATCGAGCTTGACGATTTCGTATTCGACACTGGGCGTAACGCGAAGCAGGTCTTGGGACGTTGCTTCGAGTGGCCGCGCGATGTCCGTGTTCTCGGTGCACGCCACGACGACTACAGCCGCCGCCAGAAACGACATTCGGCGCATCGGTTCCTCCATACGGTGTGAAAATGACAATCCCCTGGATCGCACCGTACGGGTCCGCCATCCGTGCCGCTTGCCGAATTCGGACTCGGAATTCAGAACAGCACGGGCTGCCGAGCCTCGAGGTCTGCGCTCGTTTCGATGTCCGTTTCCGACTAGTCGCCATCTCGGCCGCTCGTAAATTGAATGACATGCTCGCCACCCGACCGCCGCGACTCCACCCCGACATCTGCGCTCGCGCGCTCGATGCGCGCGATGTGCGGTTCGACGGAATCTTCGTCGTCGCGATCACGACGACGGGGATCTATTGTCGACCGGTGTGTCCGGCGCGGGTGACATACCCGGAGCGCCGGCGATTCTTCGCATCGGCAGCGGCGGCGGAGCGCGCCGGATATCGTCCATGTCTGCGGTGCCGGCCGGAGCTCGCGCCGGGCCGGGCCCTGTGCGATGCGATTCCCCGCCTCGCCGACGCAGCGGCACATCGCATCGGCGCGGGAGCCCTCAACGGCCGCAGCGTCGCGCACCTCGCCGGCGAGCTCGGCGTCAGCGAGCGTCATTTGCGTCGCGCGCTCGAGCGTGAGATCGGCGTGTCGCCCCTGGAGCTCGCGCAGACGCACCGCCTCCTTCTCGCGAAGCGGCTGCTCGCCGACACCACGCTCCCGGTAACGCGCGTGGCCTACGCCAGCGGGTTTCAGAGCTTGCGCCGCTTCAACGCGGTCTTTCGCGAGCGCTATCGCATGAGCCCGAGCGCGGTTCGACGGCGGACGCTCCGGACGGACGCTGTCGCGCCGGCGCCCACGACCGATTTCGTTCGCCTAACGCTTGCCTACCGTCCTCCGCTCGCGTGGGACCTGCTCATTGCGCAGCTCGAACGCGAGGTCATTCCCGGCGTCGAGCTGGTGGACGGACGACGCTACGGCCGGACGATGCGCATGGCCGGTCGGACGGGTGTCATATTCGCCGAGGATGCGGCGTCGTCACGCCGGACGAACGGGGAGAAGTGCTTCGTGAACGTCGACGTCTCACCGTCGCTGGTGCCTGCGCTCATGCCGCTGCTCGCACGTCTGCGGCAGCTCTTCGACCTCGACGCCGAGCCGACGACGATCGATGCCCATCTCGAGCAGGGCGGACTCGCGTCACTCGTCAGGCGTCGCCGAGGCGTGCGCATACTGGGCGCGGCCGACGGTTTCGAGGCTGCCTATCGAACGCTCGTGGGCGGCGACAGCGCGCCACGCGAGCGACTGCGGCGGGTAGCGCTCGCCGTCGGCGAACGAATCGAGAGTGGCATACGCGAGCTTGGCATCCTCGTCCCGGGCGATGCGCGCATCGCCGAAGCCGGGGCGTCCCGCCTGGCCGAGCTTGGAATACCGCGCCGGCGGGCCGATGCCATCGTCGCGATTGCCCGCGCCGTAAGCGACGGAACGCTGCGGCTGGAGCCCGGTGTCAACCCGGCCGTGACGATGCGCGCGCTGATGGAGCTCGCTCCGCTCACCGAGCGGCGTGCGTCGGAGATTGTGATGCGCGCGCTGTATTGGCCGGACGCCTTCCCGGCGTCGGATCGCGCGTTGCAGGACGCGGCGGGAATTCGAGGGACGCGCCGACTCCGGGCGCACGCGGAACAATGGCGTCCGTGGCGCGCGTACGCCGCCATTCATCTCCAGCTGGACGCGGCGGGTCGCGCCTAACGGGAGTAGACGGCGACCCGCCAGAGGAATGTATCGCGAACGGATCGCCTCTCGAGTCCGTGCCGCCGGATCTCCGCATCGATAGCGTCCGTCGGGTGCACATAGGTTCGAAACGGATCTCCGCGGAGCCGGCGCACCAGGTTCTCCAGCCAGAGCTTTCCCTTCAGCAGCCAGCGCTCCCGGGGAAATACGGCGCCGTACAGGCGCTGTGCTTTGCCCGCTGAGGTCCCCACGAGCTGCTTCATGTCGGGATAGCAGCAGATCACCCGGTCGAGGGCGACGACGTCCGCCGCGTGAATCGTGGGCGCGAGCTCGACGAAATCGCCACGCACGAAGGTCACGCGGTCGGCGTGCCCGCGACGTACCGCCTCCTCTCTCGCCACCTGCAAGTGAGGCGCGGCCGCATCGACGTGAACCGCCGAACGCGCTCCCGCCGCGAGAAGCTCGTGATGCACGACGCCGATGCCTGCGCCAACGTCGAGCACGGACGCACCCTGAATTCCGTGAGCGCGCAAGGCGTCGATGAGCATGCCGGTGGTCTTGTCAGGTCCCTTCATGCGGTACCGCCGAAGGTCGTTCGCCGCATGCCTGGCGTCGAACACGGAGTCATAGGCAGCGGGTTCGCAGCAGCTCATTGATCTCATCCCACTTGAGGCCGGTCGACGGGACGTATATTCCAGAGATTCCTAGAATAGCATGCAAAGGCCCATTGCGTGTATTCGCTCGAGACGGTCGGCATTTTCGCACGCACGGATATCGTGCCCGGCGTATGCGCGAAGGACTCCCTGACTGGAAGGCGAAGGCGATGCGCGCGGCCTCGCCCGAGTGACGTCGCAGCCGCTCCTCGGACTGCGCGCGAATTGGCGGCAGTTCTGGCTCCTCGTCCTCATCAACGCGTTCGTCGGCGCGATGGTGGGGTTGGAGCGGACGGTGCTCCCACTCATCGCCGAGCGCGAGTTCGGGCTCGCGTCGAAGGGCGCGGCGCTCTCGTTCATCATGACGTTCGGGCTCACGAAGGCTCTCGCGAATCTGGCCGCTGGCCGGCTGAGCGAGCGCATTGGGCGCAAGCACGTCCTCGTTGCCGGCTGGCTGGCGGCGCTCCCGGTGCCATTCCTCGTTATGTTGGCGCCGACGTGGTCGTGGATCGTCTTCGCCAACGTCCTGCTCGGCATCAACCAGGGTCTTGCATGGTCGACGACTGTCGTCATGAAGATCGACCTCGTCGGACCGGAACGACGGGGCTTCGCGATGGGACTCAACGAGTTCGCGGGCTACCTGGCGGTCGCTGCCTCGGCGTTCGCGACCGGTGCGATCGCGACGCGCTACGGACTTCGCCCCGAGCCATTCTATCTGGGAATCGCCTTTTCGGCACTCGGGCTCGCGCTCTCGCTGCTGTTTGTTCGCGACACGAGGGGTCACGCCGACGCCGAGAGCGCGATGCTCGCCGTTCAGTCGCCAGAGGGTGAGCGCGATGTCGGTCGCGATCTCTTCGCGCAGGTGAGCTGGCGGAACCCGGCGCTCTCGAGCGCGAGCCAGGCGGGACTGGTGAACAATCTCAACGATGGACTGGCCTGGGGGCTGTTCCCGCTCTACTTCGCGGCCGCTGGTCTCCCACTGCGCCAGATCGGGATCCTCGCGGCGATCTATCCGGCGACGTGGGGTCTCGTGCAGCTCTGGACTGGCGCACTGAGCGATCGCTGGGGCCGGAAGGGGCTGATCACGTACGGCATGCTGCTCCAGGGCATCGCGCTGCTGTGGATGACGATGTCGCGAGGCTTCCTGGCCTGGGCCGCCGCGGGGATCGCCCTCGGCATTGGGACGGCGATGGTCTATCCGACGTTGCTCGCCGCCGTGGGGGACGTCGCGCATCCGTCATGGCGCGCGTCGGCGGTAGGCATCTACCGACTGTGGCGGGACCTCGGCTACGCCGTAGGTGCCGTGATCGCGGGCACCCTCGCCGACGCGTTAGGCATGAGCGTGGCCATCGGCGTGGTCGGGGTGCTCACGATCGGCTCGGGCGCGCTCGTCGCGGCGCGAATGCCGGAGACGCTCCGCTCGCGCCGCTGAACGACAACGGCAACGTCAACAGCCTTATCACGCAGGTTTGCCGTTGCAGTTCCCAAAAGCCCTTGCAGTTCGCCGTATCGGTGTCGTTTCGCCGTTCAAATCCGTGGCATCCGTGGTAAGCTGTCGACCTTGCTGTTGACGTTGCGATGTCTGCGGCCATCTGCGGTTCCCCAGGCCGGGCCGTCCGAAACACAGAATCAGCCCGCTACATTGGCTTGACCGCCCGAACCACCGCCGTTCGCGCGCCGAAGGACCCGGCCACCTTCCGTGTCTCGGCGCTATTGCTCGCCGAGAAATAGTCGAGACGTCGCAGCACTTCGATATCGCCGAAGCCGGCCGCGCGGAACAGCTCGACGAATGCCGACTCGGTGGTCGCGCCGACGATGCATTCCGCCCACAGCTCCGGCTTCGCCCGGCATGCGTCCGACGGATCGCTGGTGAGCACGATGTCGGCGATTTGCACGCGCCCACCGGGCCGCAGCACGCGAAAGATCTCGGCGACGGCTTTCGGCTTGTCCGGAACGAGATTGAGCACACCGTTGCTCGTCACGACGTCCACCGATTCCGCGGGCAACGGGATCGACTCCGCCTGAGCATTCACGATCTCCACGTTCGACGCGGCCGCCCGATCGAGGTTCGCGCGCAGCTTCGCGCGCATCGCATCCGTCATGTCGAGCGCGTACACTTTTCCGCTTGGCCCGACGACCTGGCTGGCGATCAGTACGTCCGTGCCCGATCCCGAGCCCACATCGAGCACGGTGTTCGCCGGGCGAATCCCATCCGCCGCGAACGGATAGCCGACGCCCGCGAACGATTCGACGGCAGTGGGCGGCAGCCCATCGAGCAGCTCCGGTGGATAGCCCACGAACTCACACGCAGCACGCCCGGTCGGAAAGTGAAACTCACGCTCTGGCGCGGTCGCGACTGCCGTGTACATCGCACGCACGGCATCGAGGATGATCTCGCGCTGATTCGATAAGATGGCGACCATGACTGGTGTCTCCCAGTGGGGGCGTGGCACCGCACGCCTCATGATGAAAAGCGATCGATCAGCTCGCGGATACGATCCTCGAACGACGACTTCACCGGCTGTTCCCGCAGCGCCGACAACTGCGTCTTGAGGCGTCGCTCGAACTCGGCTCGCGAGAAGCAGCTTCGGCATCGGGCCAGATGGTCGTCCAGGTCGTGCCGATGTGCCCCGTCGAGCTCTCCGTCCAGGTACGCCGCGAGGAGTCGCAGGGCATCTTCGCAGGTCATCGTCGTCGGCTCGGTCATTCGGAGCTCTCCTCCCGCACATCGTTAGGTGCAACCAGTCCCGCATCGACTGCATGGTCCCAGAGGCGCTTCTGAAGCAGCGAACGCCCCCTGGCGAGTCTCGAGCGCACGGTGCCGATCGGTACCTGCAACGTCTCGGCGATCTCCTGGTAGGACATTCCCTGGACATCCGCCATGACGACCACCACCCGGTATGGGTCCGGGAGCGCGTCCACGCATCGCTCGAGATCCTCCCGGAGGAGCTTGTCGAGAAATTCCTGCTCGGGCCTGCCCCACCAAAGGAGGAACGGTTGATGAAGCCGCTCGAACAGCGAGAAGCCTTCTTCCGCCTCTGCCTCGGCGAGCGACTCGTGTACCGGTCGGGCAGCGCGAGCTCGACGGTCGCTGATGTATGTGTTGCTCAGGATGCGGAAAATCCAACCGCGAAACGACGAGCGATCGCGCAGCGAGTCGAGTCGCGTCCACGCCTTGGCGATGGCGTCGGCCACGAGATCCTCGGCATCGGCGGCGTTCGCCGTGAGGCGGAGCGCGGTGCCGTAGAGATCCGGCAGCGCGCTCACCACCTCGCGCTCGAACCAGTGCCGATGATCCGGTGGGTGCGACATGACGGCTGCCACCTCTCCGTGGAGCGGCCGACTCGTCGAGCGTCCGATCATTCCTTCGCCTTTTTCCGCGGATCATCCGCGGGATCGACGTAGACCAACCCCCAGGGTCCGACGCCGTGAAGCTGAATGACCGCGCGCCCCCTGGTAAGCGCGAAGTGCCGCACGCCGGGCTCGAGCGCCGCGAAGGTGCCGGCCGGAAGCTCCGTCGCCATGGATGCGTCGAAGGTATCGCCCATGCCAACGGAGAACGTTCCCTCGATCACCGTGACGTGCTCCGTCACCGGATGGTAATGCGGCGGAATGCGATAATTGGCCGGCAACAGGAGCCGAAGCGTGAACGGGCCAGGCTTCGAGGGATCGCCTTCGAGTACGGCTGCCTGGGCACCCTGCGGGAGGATATCGGGCGCCGGTCCCCACTGGATCACGTTAGGCGTTGCCACGATGGCGTGCGGCTTCCCGCTGTGCGCGGCGGCGGCATCCTGCGCATTCAGCGGATCTGCGCCGAACGTGGCGGAAAGCACAGCCGCGGCGGTAATGAGCGTCGATCGCATGGTGACCTCTCAGGAACGGGTCTATTGGTCTCGACGCAAAGCGCTCGCGGAAGTTCCCGTGTGACGCGTCATCCTCCCTTCGAGGCCGGCCTGAGGGGGCCAAGGCGCTGCCCCTTCGCCGAATCTTCGATCAGCGTCGCGAGCCGTCGCATGCGCGTCTCCTCCTTTTTCGCGCTCATGACGTAGAGACTCGCCATACGCTGATAGTGCGGTGCCTGCGATTGGAAGAAGGCCCACGCCTTCCTGTTCGCCCTGAGCTTCGCCTCGTAAGGCGGGGCGAGCTTCATCGATTCCTTCCGCTGCTCGAACGAGTACACACCGCTGCGCGCCGGATCGCGCGCCTCGAAGGCTCGGAGCCCCGCGGGCTTCATGCGGCCGAGCTTCGTCAGCTCGTCCACGCGCTTCACGTTGACCAGGCTCCAGATGCTGCGCGGTCGCCGAGGCGTGAAGCGTATCACGTAGCTGTCGTCATCGATTGATCTGCGAACGCCATCGATCCACCCGAAACACAAGGCCTCGTCGACCGACTCCGGCCACGTGATGCTCGGCTTTCCAGACCCTTTCTTGTAGAACCCGACCAGGAGCTCGGGGGCCGTCTCATGGTTTCGCTCGAGCCACTGCCGGAGCTCGGCCGGCGTGCGGAAGAACGTGGGCCGCATGAGGCAAAGGTGGTCGAGGGTGTCGAGGGTGTCGAGGGTGTCAATGTGAACTTCGTCACCTCCCTTGACACCCTCGACACCCTCGACACCCTCGACACCCTTGATCCCCTCGGCATTTCTTGTGCGTTTCCCCGGCGGCATGAAAATCCGGATTGTAGCCACGGCCCTCGCTCTGGGCGCGGTCAACGTGCCCGTAATCGCGCAGCCGACGGACACGAGCAAGGTCTCGACAGAGCCGCTCTTCACGAGGACCGACTTGTGGGTGGCCGGCGGGTTCGCTCTCGCGACGGTGGCGCTGTATCCGGCGGACCGCGCGCTCGCCCGCTCGATCCGGCGCGATCCGCTCCAGAACAACCACTTCCTCAGGGAGTCGGCCGATTTCTTCGACTTCATGGGGACGAAGGGATCGGTTTACATCGGTGCCTCGATGTATGTCGTCGGACGGCTCGGGCGCATCGAGCGTATGGCCGACCTCGGGCTGCACGGCTCCGAGGCGCTCTATCTCGCGCAGTCACTCGTGAGGCTCGTGAAGGGGCTCGCGGGACGCCAGCGGCCGCAGGTGGACATCGAAGATCCGTCGAACTTCAACCTCGGACGCGGATTCGGTGACCGCGACAACTATCGCTCCTTCCCCTCGGGTCACGCCGGAATGGCGTTCGCCGCGGCCGCGGCGGTAACGAGTGAGACGTCGAAGTGGTGGCCGAAATCCACCTGGTACATTGGCCCGGCGATGTATGGCGGCGCGGCGCTCGTCGCCACCTCACGCATGTACGACAACAAGCATTGGGCGAGTGACGTCGTCATGGGTGCAGCGATCGGGACGTTCAGCGGCCTGAAGATCGTGCGATACCATCACTCGCATCCCAACAACCGGATCGACCGCTGGCTGCTGTCGACGTCGGTGCTTCCCGACGGACACGGTCGCACGCTGATCGTCTTCACGATCAAATAGCTGGATGACAGAGCGGCGCACGACTGACCTCCGTCGTGCGCCGCATTTGCATGAGCGTTCGCGTGGCCGAGTACTATCAGCCTCGCAGTGCCGCCGCGATCATCCGGGCGAGTCCCCTCTCGGCCATCTTCAGCCACTGCCAGCCGACCGTCAGCCGCAGCGGGTTCGGTACCGAGGGAGTCGTGCAGAGAAGAACGACATCGCGTCCAGCCGCCGGCGTCCGCATGTTCTCCGGACGGATGGACCACACGCGGCCGGCATCATCCGTAATATTGCGCGTTTGCACAAAGCCTCACTTGAGCTGGTCAGCCGAAACGACCTCGTTATTGAGACGGTCGAGCCGGCCAGTTGGAAACGTCGGCTTACAGTTGCCAGGTCACTGTAGCCCATAGAGTTGGGCAACTGCACCGGAGGGCACCGTGCATACCCACCCCACGCGCCGCACGTTCATCACCCACCTTGGCGTGGCCACGGCCGCCGCGGCGGGAACCGGGTTTCTTCCGCCCGACCTGCACGCTTCGCCCCCGCCCGCCGAGGCCGGACCCTGGGACATGTCATGGCTCGACGCGCTCGCGCGCGCATCCTACCGCGCCGTGGTCGACGTCAGCACACTCGAGGAAGGGTATGCGCTGCATCTCGCGGGGATGCTGATCGACCAGATTCGAGAAGTTCACGGGGTGCCTGACGAGCAGGTGAGAATCGTGCTCGTCCATCGACGCGGTGGAACGCCGATCGTCTTCAATGACACGCTCTGGGCGCGCTTCCCGCTTGGCGAGGAAACGGAGCAGACCGATCCGGTCACGAGTGCGCCAGCCCGGCGAAATCCGTTTTACACCGCGCGCCCTGGCGCCTCGCCGGAAAGCGAGGCCATCACCCTGAGAGCGCTGCAGAAGCGCGGCGTGATCGCGCTCGTGTGCAACATCGCCGCGAACAACTGGTCTGGCTCGCTTGCCGAGGCCACCAGGCGGGACGTCGCAGAGGTGAAGAAAGAGGTGTTCGCCAATCTCGTTCCCGGAACGATCGTGGTTCCCTCCGGAGTTTTCGCGATCATGCGCGCACAAAACGCGGGATGCGCATACATGCGAGGGGTGTAAGGCGCGCACGAGCATGATCGTTCAAGCGACGCCCGCGGCGGATCTCGACGTGACCGTTTGTTTCCTGCCCGCCGCGGTAATGAGCGCTACTTCGTGAGGGTAAGCGCCTCACGAACGCCGTCACACCTTTCGTTGCCATCCCGCCCCCGGTCGGCCTGCTGGAACGCGGAGGCATGTCGCGCCATTCCTCCTTTGGCGGCGAGTAATACCGAAACAACCTTTCCGCGAGAGCATGACATGGATCAAACGGTTACGCTGGTGTTGCGCTTGTTTCACGTGGTGGGTGGGATTTTTTGGGCCGGCGGCGCGATGCTGATGACTGGGTTCATTTTCCCTACGGTGCGCGCCAGCGGGCCGCAGGGCGGCCGCTTCATGCAAGAGCTGGCACAGCGCAAGCTCCCGGTGTTCATGAACGCGTCGGCCGGCCTGACGATGCTATCCGGCCTCATTCTCTACGGTCGGCTCGCCGCGGCGAACGGTGGGTGGCCGGCCACGCGATCGGGAATCGCGTTTGGAATCGGTGGGCTGGCCGCGATTCTCGCCGGCATCATCGGCGGTGCATTCGTCGGTCGCACCGCTCAACGGCTCGGCAAGCTCGGTGAGAAGGTTCAGGCGTCAGGCGGCCCACCCTCACCCGAGCAGGCGGCCGAGATGGGACGGCTGCAGACGCGCATGTGGAACGCGATGCGAGCCGTGGCGGCGTTGCTCGCGGTTGCGGTCGTTGCTATGGCGATCGCGAGATATCTGTGAGCTCGTGTTTGGTGCGCCACGAGTCCAGCTGCATAACCACAGAGAGCACAGAGAACGTCAACGGCGGTGCTTTTGTAAAAAGCTCTTGCTGTTGACGTTCTCTGTGTCTTCTGTGCTCTCTGTGGTTAATGCAGTTCGGCTCGTTGCGGGAAGAAACCAACATCATAAACCAGGGAGCGTCCCATGGCCCGCTACGTTGACGGCTTCGTTATCCCCGTCCCGACGAGGAACGTCGAGAAATACCGGCGCCTTGCGCACGCCGCCGGAAAGATCTGGCGCCAGTATGGCGCGCTCGAGTATCGCGAATGCGTGGGCGATGACCTGAAGGTCAAGGGCGTCGCGGCGTTCCCGCGTGCGGCGAGAGCCAAGGCGGGCGAAACGGTGTTCTTCTCCTGGATCGTGTACAAGTCGCGCGCTCATCGCGACCGCGTCAACGCGAAGGTGATCAAGGACCCCCGCACCGCGAAGATGATGACGGACACGGGCATGCCCTTCGACGCCAAGCGCATGGTCTACGGCGGCTTCAAGGTGATCGTCGACCTCTAGCCTGCTTCGGGCGCCGCCGCCGACGGTCATTCGGGACTTCTGGAGCGGGGCATACGCGGCCATCGACGATTGAGCATGTCGATTTCGGGCCTCCTCATTCGACGTCTCAGTACAAGACCACTCAACGGAGAATACCAATGCGCTATCTGGGGATTTACCGGGCGCCGGAAGGGAGGCCCCCGAACCAGGAAACGTTCGAGAAGATGGGAAGGCTCATCGAGGAGATGACGACGGCCGGCGTCCTCATCGCGACCGAGGGGTGCCTGCCGAGCCAGCACGGCGCACGCGTGCGCTACTCGGGCGGGAAGTTCACGGTCACCGATGGTCCGTTCACCGAGTCGAAGGAGCTGGTCGCCGGCTTCGCGCTCCTCGAGGTCAAGTCGAGGGAGGAAGCGATCGAGTGGACGAAGCGCTTCCTCGAGGTGGCTGGAGAGGGTGAGAGCGAGGTTCGTCGCATTGCCGGCCCGGACGACTTCGGCCCCGAGTTCACGCCGGAGCTGAGAGAGCAGGAGGAGCGGTCGCGGACCCGGATGGCCGCGGCGCAAGGTGCGTAATCTCCTTGCGCCGCAGCGACATGGACGGCGAGTCGAGGGACGTGTCGAATTCTCGACCCCTCACTCGACGTCCATGTAGAAGGCCGAAGCAAGTCGACCCGAACCCACAAAAGGAGTGCCGATATGCGGTTCATGGTGATCGTCAAGGCCAACAAGGATTCGGAAGCCGGCGTGCTGCCTGACGAGAAGGAGCTCACGGAGATGGGAAAGTTCAACGAGCAGCTCGCGAACGCCGGTGTGATGCTCGCGGGTGAGGGGC
>DASTYE010000022.1:0-15455 GCA_035765135.1 Gemmatimonadaceae bacterium
CGCGAGCTCGTTCACGAGCTGGAGCCGCGACAGATCGGATGGCTCGCCGTGCGCGGCTCGTACGACTTCAGCAGGCTCGTAGACTACGATCTCACCTGGTACGGTGACGCTCGCCGCTTCGAGGTGGGGACGCTGCCGTATCACGACCTCGCCGCGTTCTGTGCCAGCCTCGAGCTGCTGCTCGATGTCGGCCTCGACCGCATCGCATCCCACGTCGACACGCTCATCGAGAACGCGATATCGCGATTGCACGCCGCCGGTGCGACCGTCGTGACACCCGACGACCCGGCACACCGCGCCGCCATTCTCACGGTACGCGTGAAAAATCCCGCGCAGGCGAGTGAGCAGCTCGCGCGCGCGGGAATCGTTTGCTCGTTACGCGAAGGGGCAATCAGGCTTTCGCCCCACCTCTATTCGACCAGCGACGACATGGAGCGCGCGCTCGAAGTCCTGCTTCCCGAGGTCTGACTCAGCCGACCTGCACCAGCGCATATTCGCGCGCTCCCTTGCGCAGCAGCAGGTGTCTTCCATTGAGCAGGCGGTCGGACCCGACCGTCTTGTCCGACGCCGACAGGCGGTCGCCGTTCACGTACAGCCCGCCCTGCTCGAGCAGGCGCCGCGCCGCCCCCTTCGAGGCGACCAGCTTCGCGTTCGCGAACAGGTCGAGCACGTCCATCCGCTCGCCATCCGCCGAAATCCTAACGAAGGGGATCTCCGCGGAGAGCGCCTCGAGTGCCTTCCGCGACAGCGCCTTCGGGTCACCTTTTCCGAACAGGAGGCCCGACACCTCTTCGGCCACCTTCGCGGCTTCGTCCCCATGAACGCGAGCGGTCACGTCGCGGGCCAGCGCCTGCTGGGCGGTCCGGCGCTCGGGATGCTCGGCCGTCTCACCATCCAGCCCTTCGATCGTCTCTTTGGGGAGGAGCGTGAAGTAGCGGAGGAACTTCCCCACATCACGGTCGTCGGCATTGATCCAGAACTGGAAGAACTGGTACGGCGACGTGCGGTCCGCGTCGAGCCAGACGGCACCCGCTTCGGTCTTGCCGAACTTGGTGCCGGACGCGGTCGCGAGGAGCGGGTACGTGAGCGCATGCGCAGCGGCGCCGGTGACTTTGCGGATCAGCTCGATTCCCGCCGTGATGTTGCCCCATTGATCGCTGCCGCCGACTTGCAGCGTGGCGCCCTCGCGCCGGTGCAGCTCCAGGTAGTCGTACGCCTGGAGCAGCATGTACGAAAACTCGGTGTAGGAGATGCCGTCTTCCATCCGCGCCTTCACCGATTCCTTCTGCATCATGTAGTTCACGGTGAAATGCTTCCCGACATCACGCATGAAGCCGATCGCGCTCAGGGGCAGCAGCCAGTCTGCGTTGTTGCGCATGCGAGCCGCCGCGGGACCGGTGAAGTCCAGAAATCGTTCGAGTTGCGTGTGAATCTGTGCGGCGTTGTTCTCGACGATCTCCGGCGTCAACAGCTGACGCTCCGTTCGCTTTCCGCTCGGATCGCCAATGAGTCCCGTGCCGGCGCCAACGAGCGCGATCGGACGGTGGCCCGCGCGCTGGAGATGAACGAGTCCCATGACGGGCACGAGGCTTCCAACGTGGAGGCTTGGAGCGCTGGGGTCGAAGCCGCAGTAGGCGGACACGGGGCCCGCGGCGAGGGACTCGCCGAGCCCTTCGGTGTACTGATGAACGAGCCCGCGCCACGCGAGCTCGACGAGCACCTGTTTGTGATCTGAGACCATTTCCGAAAGATAGAGACTCGGCTCACGCGCGTCAGTAGCGCGCGTTGCCGCGACCTAACCGCGAGTATAGCTTCTCCGACACCATGGCCGCTTCGCCGTTTTCGCGCCGCTTCTGGCGCGCTCGTCCTCGCCTCGCGCGCGCTACCGGCCTTTCCGTCTCCTTCCTCGTCGCCTTCGTCGCCGGCCTTGCGTATGCGGGGTGGGCGCTCGTGTGTCGAGGCGGCGCGTGCCCGTCCATTCAGGTCCTCGACGAGTGGACCCCGCAGCAGACATCGAAGCTCTACGCGGCCGACGGTCGCTTCATTGCCGAGATCGGGCTCGAGCGGCGAACGCTCGTCAAGTTGAATGAGATTCCCAAGCACGTGCGCGATGCCTTCGTCATCACCGAGGACAAGCGCTTCTACGACCACGCCGGCATCGACTGGGTGCGCGTGATCGGCGCGGCCGGCCGGAACGTCCTCAGCGGTTCGTATGCGCAGGGGTTCTCGACGATCACGATGCAGCTCGCGCGGAACGTGTTTCCCGAGCGCATTTCTCGAGAGAAAACGCTGACGCGCAAGCTGAAGGAAGCGAAGGTCGCGCGGCAGATCGAGGCGAAGTACGACAAGGCCAAGATCCTCGAGCTGTACCTCAATCAGATCTACCTCGGCAACGGCGCGTATGGCGTCGAGACCGCATCGCAACGCTACTTCGGAAAGTCGGTTCGCGACCTGAACCTGGCCGAGGCGGCGACGCTGGCCTCGCTGCCAAAGGCCCCCGAGCGATACAATCCACGGCGGTATCCCGAGCGCGCCATTCAGCGTCGCAACACGGTCGTCGAGCTCATGCGGCGCGAAGGAATCGTCAATCAGGCGGACGCGCGTCTCGCGCGCGCCTTCCCGCTGCAGCTGGCGCGGCGCGAGGAAGCCGGCGACATGGCGCCGTATTTCGTCGAATGGGTGCGCCGCCAGCTCGATGACCAGTTCGGCTCCAAGCTGTATCGCGACGGCCTGCGTGTGTTCACCACGCTCGACATCGACATGCAGTCGGCGGCGGAGCGTGCGCTCGAGCGCCAGCTCAAGGCGGTCGAGAGCAGCAAGTACGCGCGTTACCGCCACATGACGTACGAGAAATATCTCGCCCAGGCCGCGACCAACGAGAATGGCGAGTCCGCCAACTCGCCATATCTCCAGGGCGCGTTCATCGCGATGGATCCGCGCAACGGGGCCATCCGGGCGATGGTCGGGGGCCGCGACTTCGATGACTCGAAGTTCAACCGCGCAACGCAGGCGCTGCGGCAGCCGGGCTCCACCTTCAAGCCGATCGTGTACGCTGCCGCCGTGCGCAACGGACGGCCGCCCTCCTACATCGTGCAGGACGAGCCGATCATGGTGCCGGAGATGGGCGGCGAGGACTGGACACCACAGAATTACGACGGCCGGTTCGAGGGACCGATGCCGATGCGCCGCGCGCTGTACATGTCGCGGAACCTGGCGACCGTCGCGCTCGGAATGGAGCTGGGGGAGGGCACCGTCATCGACATGGCCCGTAGCTTCGGCCTCACCACGCCGATTCCACCGTACCCCTCGATCCACCTCGGCGCGGCCGTCGTCTACCCGCTCGAGCTCGTCGCGGCCTACAGCGCGTTCGCCACGTTAGGCGTGCGGGCTCAGCCCAATGCCATTCTTCGCGTCGAGAACGCGCGTGGCGATGTGCTCTGGGAACCGACGCCGACGCGCACCGAAGTCATGTCGCGCGAGGAAGCCTGGCTGATGCTCGACATGATGCGTGATGTCGTTCGCCGCGGGACCGCCTACAGTGCGGTGTGGGGATCGGGATTCCGCGTCCCCGCCGCCGGCAAGACCGGCACCACCAACGATGGCACGGACGTCTGGTACATCGGATACACACCCGACCTCGTCGCCGGCGTGTGGATGGGGCTCGATCGCCCTGCGAAGATTCAGTCGAACGCGCAGGGCGGCATCCTCGCCGCGCCGGCATGGACCGCGTTCATGACCGAGGTCTACCAGAAGAAGGCCGCGCCACCCGATTGGCCGCGGCCGGAAGGGTTGCTCATTCGTGAGGTGGATCGGTCGACGGGACTCATCCAGAACCCGTTCTGTCCGCGCGAGCTCGTGAGCACGGAGTTCTTCATCCCCGGCACCGAGCCGGTGCGCGAGTGCGACGTGCACTCGCCGTACACGATGTTCCAGACGGACAGCACTGGTGCGCCCATTCCCGGCGCGCCGGTTCCGACGACGCCGGGCACCGAAGGGCGCGTGACACCGGGCGCGGTGCCAATGCCGCAGCCTGCGCGCCCCGGCGATACCTCCCGGATCCGGCCTCGCGATTCCACCCGCATCCAGGATCCCTTCAAGCTGCCCGAGTGAGCGGAACGTCATGAGCTGGCTTCCTCGCGATTGCCACGCGCATACGACGTTCTCGGATGGAATGCTGACCGTCGCGGAGCTCGTCGAGCGCGTGCGCGCGCGAGGAGTGCTCCCGAGCGTCGCGGATCACCTCTCCGGTGACGTGGTCTACGCGATCAAGGATCTCGACGAGGTCACCGACTATCTCGATGAGCTCGACGAGTACGATGTGGGACGGGGCGCGGAGTTCTGCTGGCACGACCCGCTCTGGCGCGTCCTGCCGCCTGAGCTGATGCAGCGCTTCACACACGTGATAGGCTCGCTGCACGGGGTATTTCTGCCAGGGACGGATCAGGTCGTTCACGCGTTTCGGCCCGTGCCGTCCGGCCTTACTCCCCAGACGTACATGGACATCCACGTCGACAACGTCGAGCGCTTCGCCCGTGAGATGCCGGTGGACATCCTGGCGCATCCGACGCTCGTGCCGGGCGTATTTCGCCGGATGCCGCCCGAGGAGCTGTGGACGGAAACGCACGAAGATCGCCTCGTGCAGGCGCTGCGTCGCGCCGGCATCGCGTTCGAGATCTCGACGCGATATCCCCCGCACGAGCGGATCGTCAGACGTGCGTTCGCCGCCGGCCTGCGCCTCTCGTTAGGTTCAGACGGCCACACCGCCGCGCAGGTCGGCAACATTGCCACACCGCTCGCCCTCGCTCGCATCATTGGCGTGCGTGACGAGGACTTGTACGATCCTTTCGTACACGGGCGCCGGCTGCCCGCCTCGCGCTGACCGTGCGGGTCTTTCGCGCGCGATGGGTGGTCCCGGTAACGGCCCCCCCCGTGCGCGATGGCGCTGTCGCGGTACGGGATGGTCGATTCGCCTATGTCGGTCCGTACTCAGGCGCTCCGCGTGGCGAGCTGATCGATCTCGGTGACACGCTCCTCCTTCCAGGACTCGTCAACGCGCACACGCACCTCGAGCTGACCGCGATGCGCGGGTATCTCGAGGATCTCCCCTTCGTCGAATGGATTGGGCGCCTGCAATGGGCGAAGACGAACATCCTCACGACGGAGTCCATGCTCGATGCGGCGAAGGTCGGGATCGCCGAGGGGCTGCTGGCCGGGATCACGACCTATGCCGACACCTGCGATTCAGGCGTAGCGCTGGAAGCGATGCGGCAGATGGGCGTTCGAGGCGTGATGTATCAGGAGGTGTTCGGACCCGATCCCGCCACGTGCGACGAAGCCATCGCGTCGCTGCGCGAGAAGCTCGATCGGCACCGGTCCACCACGTCGCCGCTGCTCCAGGTCGGGGTCTCGCCGCATGCCCCGTACACGGTTTCGGATCCACTGTTCGAGGCCGTCCGCGACCTCGCGCGCGCGAGGCGGCTGCCCATGGCCATCCATATCGCTGAGAGCGCCGAGGAGGACGCATACGTCCGCGATGCGACCGGTCCCTTCGCCGAGGGTCATCGCGCCCGTGGCTTGCCGCTGCGGCCGCGCGCCGACACGCCGATTGCACTTCTCGACCGTCTCGGTCTGCTTGTGATGCAGCCGCTGCTCATCCACTGCGTCCGCACCCGCGAGGCGGATGTTCGGGCGATTGCCGCCGCTGGGTGCGCGATCGCGCACTGTCCCGCATCCAACGCGAAGCTCGGACATGGCATTGCGCCGCTGATGGAATGGCTCGCGTCCGACATTACCGTCGGCCTCGGCTCCGACTCGATGGCGAGCAACAACCGAATGCATTTGCTGGAGGAGGCGCGTCTCGCCGCGCTTGTGCAACGCGCGCGCAACAGCGCTTACCCCCCACTATCGGCGTCGAGAGCGCTGGCGCTGGCGACCATGGGGGGCGCGCGGTGCGTCGGACTCGATGACGAGATCGGATCGCTGGAGATCGGAAAAGCCGCGGACTTCGCCGCGTTCCCGCTCGATGATTTCGCGGCCATCCCCGGCACGGACCCGGTCGCGACCGCCGTTTTCGCGCTCGGCGGCGCGCGAGCGCTCGCCGTCGCGGTCGCGGGCGAAATGCGCGTGATGGACGGTCGGCTGCTGGCGAGCGACGACGGGATGGTCGAGCGTGTTCGCGCGACTGGAGATGCGCTTCGGGCCTCGGCCGTTTCGCGTGGAGATCGGAGACGATAGATTGAGACACGCGAATCCCTCACCGACAAGGACTGCCATGGCGGATCGTAAGAGCGGAGCCACCTCCCGAATCTGGCGCGACGGCCGGATGGTGAACTGGGAAGACGCGACCGTCCATGTGATGAGTCATGTCGTCCACTACGGGTCGAGCGTGTTCGAGGGGATACGCTGCTACGAGACCCCGAGCGGTCCGGCGATCTTCCGATTGTCCGACCACATCCGCCGCCTCATGGACTCGTGCCGGATCTACCGAATGGAGCTCCCGCATTCCGCGGAGACTCTCGTTCAGGCGTGCGTCGATACCGTCGCGGCGAACGAGCTACGCCACTGCTACCTGCGACCGGTCGTCGCGCGCACCGGCCAGAACATGGGCGTGTACCCACTGGGGATCCCGGTGGAGACGTTCGTGATCGCGTGGATCTGGGGCCGCTATCTCGGTGAGGACGCGCTGACGAATGGCGTGGATGCGTGCGTCTCGAGCTGGCGTCGCCCCGCTCCCGATACGCTTCCGACACTCGCGAAGGCTGGCGGAAACTATCTGATCTCGCAGCTCTCGAAGATGGAGGCGCGCCTCGACCATTACGTCGAAGGCATCATGCTCGACTCCTTCGGCTACGTGTCCGAGGGGAGCGGCGAGAACTTCTTCCTCGTGCGAGATGGAGTGCTGCTGACGTCCCCGCTCGCGTCAGGCATCCTGCAGGGAATCACTCGTGACTCCGTCATCCGCATTGCGCGCGATCTCGGCATCGAGGTGCGGGAGCAGCTGCTGCCGCGCGAGGCGATCTATGTCGCCGACGAGGCGTTCTTCACCGGAACCGCCGCCGAGATTACGCCTGTCAAGTCGGTGGACCGCATTCCGATAGGCGAGGGACGCCCCGGTCCCGTCTGCCGTGCGATCCAGGATGAGTTCCTCGGCATTGCCACCGGGCGGAAGCCAGACCCGTATGGATGGCTGACGATGGTGCCTGAAGCGGCAGTGGCGACCAGGTGAGGGGGTTGCGGCACGATTTTCCCTTCGTCAGTGTAATAGGGAGTATCGGCGCCGTTCGTCGTCCGGCACCGAGAGGCGCGACGTCGCGCGTGTCGTCGTGTCACTCCCGCCCCAGAGACGGTGGCGGGAGTTTCCGTATGCGCCAGCGGAGGTTGGCGTGATCCAGGGATGTTTGGCGTTGAATGCCTCGTTCGAGCCACTGACCATGGTGCCCATGCGTCGTGCACTGCGGCTCGTTCTCGATGGCAAGGCAGAAATCGTCGAGGCTGACGCCGACCGCGTCGTGCGGTCCGAGCGCCTGGCAATGCCACGGCCGGCAGTGATCCGGCTGACGCGGTTCATTCATGTGCCGCGTCGCTTCCGGCGCCAGGTGACCAACACCTTCCTGTTCGCCCGGGATCATTACCGGTGCCAGTATTGCGGTCGCGGACTCGCCGAGCTGAAGCCGCGGGAATCGCTCACGCGCGATCACCTCATTCCGTTGTCGCGCGGTGGGACGAACGACTGGGGCAACGTCGTGACCGCCTGCTCGCCCTGCAACACGCGCAAGGGGAACCACATGCCGGAGGAGATCGGCATGCACCCCCTAACGGCGCCCGTGGAGCCGCACTTCGTGCACCTGAGCTGGGCCGTCCGGCGCCTCACGCCGACCCAGGCGCACTACATCAAGCTCTTCTACGGCTCGGCGGTGCTGCACCAGCTGGAGCTGCTGGAGACGCGGGGCGCACGGCACAGGGCGGCGGCGATCGTGCCCTTGCACTAGGGGTCAGGAGTCAGGACTCAGGGATCAGGGGGCGGAAAGGCAAACGGCGGCGCATTCGCGCCGCCGTTTGCTCATCTGATGAGCGCCGCTGGCTGCGAAGCAGCCGCGGCGCCTTTCCTTCCCTGATCCCTGACTCCTGACTCTTGACCCCTAACTTCACGGAGCTACGTCAAACCGTCCCGATCGCCCCTCATAATGCCTCTTCTCCGCGCCTAGCAGCTTCGCCACCACCGTCCGCACTCCGCGCGTTACCGCCGTTCCCGGATTCCGCTGCCCTCGCACCGCGGGGCGCAGCTCGCCGCGCAGCCACTGCTCCACCTCATCGAGATCGTTCACGGAAAGCATCTCGACATCGAGCGACACATTGTAGTACACCCGGTCGCGCCGGCGCGGCGGGAGAATCGGTGCCTGCTGCGGACGCTCGATGATCGCCTCCACCTCCGCGAACTGCTCCGTGCGGCCGAGCGGAGTGGGATTTCCCTCCGCGTCGATGCGCACGATCTCGTATCGGCGCTCGAGAGGCTCGTAGCGAACGATGACGTCCCACTCCGCCGTTCCCTTCAGGTCGTCGAACCATCCACGCGTGGACCACACTTCGACGCGCCAATGAAGGCGCGCGGGAAATCCATTGCGAAGGAGATCGCGAAGGCGCGCATCGGAGAGTACGCGTAGCGCGCGTACCTCGGGGCCTTCCGTCACCCGCGTCTCGGTAGGCGGCAACCTGATCTCGACCCGCGACGACCGCTGCGCCAGCGCGGGTGCGCCGGTCAGCAGCAGGAAGGCGCCGAGGAAAAGGAGCGGCCGCACGTGCTAGAAGCGGTGACGCAAGCGAACGAAGAAATTCGCCGGGATCTTGGCGTCGGATACCGACTTCGCGATGAAGAACCCGATCAGCTCGAAGTCGATGCCCGCACCGACATCCGTACGGAAAGTGGACGGCGGCGGAAGCACGCCGCTGGGATACTGAAGGTCTCCGCTTCGCGGTCCGACGAGCCATCCGCGCCCGGCATCGAAAAACACGACCCACTCGCCCTTCCGATCGAAGTGCACCCGCCAGTCGCGTTTGTCCTCCTCTTCGTCGAAGCCGCCTTCACTGCTGAAGCGAAAGGCCAGCGCCCCACGATACTCGATTTGTCCGATGACCATCCGCTCGCACAGGCCGGGCCGACCCGGGAGTGCCGTGCCACCGCAGAGGAGCACGTCTTTCGGCGGAGGGCGCCGAAAATCGTACCCCGGCAGAGCGCCCGCGCCGCCTAACGCAAAACGGCGCTGCAGCGGCAGCTCGTCTCCGCTGAGCCAGCCACCACCCACCAGCCGCACATTGAGCTGCCCGTCCGGGGATACACGGTTGTATCGCCGCGCATCGAAGAAAAAGCGGCCGTACTCCACACGCATGGGATCCGTCGCGGGTGCGCGCACCTCCGCGGGCGTCATGGCGAGGCGAGCCGCGGCGCTGCGTCCATGCTCGATGTCGGCGACGATGTGCCACCCCGACGACGGATCCTCCACCTTCGTGCGCGTGTCGTACGTCACGCGAGTGCCGAGCACCCGGAAACGACCTTCGTCCGCGAGAGGGTTGGGACGCCATTGCTGACCGCCGCGGAAGAGCGTGAAGGGATCGCGCTGGGGTAGTGAGCTCCACCGCTCCTCGCTATACGATGGCGTGATCGAGAACGCGTCTCCGAACCGCACCGTCAGGTATGCGCTTCCGCCATGGCGAGCCCAGTAATCGCGGTAGTCGCGATGCAGGAAGAACGAGGCCAGGCCGACTTCAGCCTCGCGCAGCTGCCACGCCTCCACCGGCGAGACGATGTCGAACGCCCTCGCGCCAATCGAGACGGTTGGTTCGCGGCCGAACGCGACCTGCGCCGTGACGTCGTGCCCGACGTTATGCGACGTCCATTCCCAGTGGTCCGCCGATCGGAGGATGCCGAACGCATCCACCCGTACTTCACCCCACGGTGTCGTTCGCTGGATGCTCGGTCCGCCCTGGACCGCCAGCCCTTCCACGCGATTGTACGATCCGCCGGTGGTGAGGGTCAGCTTGCTCGCCGACTCTCGCCGGCGTCGTCGCCACCTCGATACCCAGCTTTCATCCTCGTCGATCCTCTGGTCCGTTTCGGCGATGATGCGCTCGTCTTCTTCGCGGAACCGAAGTGGCTCGCGATAGTGCCGCACGGTGCCGCCGATCGACGCCTGGTCGATTCCTTCGATGTAGCCGCCGACGACGAACACACCGCCGTCAACGCGCGCTGTCGCCGTGAGCGTGAGATCGCCGTTGATGAGGATGACGTGTCCATTCACGCGCCCCGCGATGTCCACCGGTCCGCGTAACACCGCGACGTTGCCATTCACCGTTTGTCCGGCGGCGATGACGAGGCGTCCGCTCACCCGCATTGCCGCGGGCTGGTTGTACAGCGCGGCGATGTCTTGCGCGGCCTCGACGTCCAGGCCCGTTGGGGCGCGAGGACGGGCCCGCTGCCCGGTGTCGGGCACCTGAGCGTGGACACGCACCGCGAGAACAGCCGCGACTGCGACGAGCGCGAGTGAACGCATGTGATCTCCGCGAATGAAGCGCCGGCGGGAAGACGAGCAGCCTCGGGCGAGGACGACTTCCATCTCGCTCTGCAACCTTACCCACCGCCCCAGCCGATGTTCAGACGGCGCATCCGGCGATACAGGTTCGGCCGGTCCGTCTTGAGCCGACGCGCAGCCTCGGCCACGTTCCCGCCCGCCATCGAGAGCGCCCGGGTGATGAGCGTGCGCTCGTATTCGTCGAGCATGTCGCTCAGCGGCCGCTCGAGCGCGGACGCGTCGGGAAGGGGTCCTTTCGGCGCCGCGGGCGCGCCGCCATCGACCGGAAGCACCTCACGTACGTGGTCGGGTTGTACCTCCATGCCGGCGTGCAGAATGGCGAGACGCTCGACGATGTTGGCGAGCTCCCGAACGTTTCCGGGCCAGCGGTGGCGCGCGAAGAGGTCGAGCGCGCCCTCGCTCCATGTCGGAGCCGGACGTCCGCTTCGCGCGCGATAGAGCGCCGAGAAGTGCCTGACGAGTTGCGGGATGTCGTCGGGGCGGTCGCGAAGTGGAGGGATGTGCATCGGGATGACGTTCAGCCGGAAGAATAGATCCTCGCGAAAGGTTCCCTTCGCCACGGCTCGCTCGAGATCGTGATTCGTCGCCGCGATGATGCGCACGTCAACCGGGATCGGCTTGCCGCCTCCCACGCGCTCGATCTCCCTCGCTTCGATCGCTCGCAGGAGCTTGGCCTGCGCTTCCGGTCCCAGATCGCCGACCTCATCGAGAAAGAGCGTCCCCTCGTGCGCGAGCTCGAATCGCCCGATGCGTCGGTCGGTCGCTCCGGTGAAAGCACCGCGCTCGTGCCCGAACATTTCGCTCTCGACGAGATCGCGCGGGATCGCCGCTGAGTTGACGCGCACGAACGGTTTGTCACGCCGCGCGCTGCCCTCGTGGATCGCTGCCGCCACCAGCTCCTTGCCCGTCCCCGACTCTCCGATGATGAGCACGCGCGCGTCGGTCGGCGCGACGCGCTGAATCAGCTCCCGCACCTGGCGCATCCCCGGACTGTCGCCGACCATCCGGCCCGGGATTCCGAGATCCTCGCGGAGCGTGCGCGCCTCACGACGAGCGCGTCGCAGCTCGAGCGCGGAGCGGAGGGCGAGCAGCACGCCCTCCGGCGTGAGCGGCTTCTCGAGGAAGTGAAACGCGCCGAGCTTGGTCGCTCGGACGGCATCGCTCAACCCGGCGCGCCCGCTCATCATGACGACGGGGACGTCCGGCACCTTCTCACGGAGCCGCGTGAGCGTTCCCATCCCGTCCAGCTCGCCAGGCATCATCAGATCGAGGAGGACTGCGTCAGGCTCGTCGTCGATGGCCGTGGCCGCGCCGGTCGCGCCGTCGGCTGCCTCGCGAACGGTGAACCCCTCGGCGGACAGGAGCGCGCCCACCATCCGCCGGATGTTCGGCTCGTCGTCGATGATCAGGATCGTCGACATGCCGGTACCGTCATTGCGGCGGCTCTGGTGCGCTGGGTCGTGCGGCGGACCGCTCGGAGAGGAGCTTCGTCATGAAGCGCTGCCCCTCGGACAGTCGCTCCATTTCGCTCGACATCGAGTCGACCGTTCCCTCCAGGCGAGCGATCCGCTCCTCCAGTCGCTCGAGGCGTTTGGGGTCGCCATTGCCGCGTCGGTCCATGAGACGAACGACGATCGCCGCGATCAGCGCGACCGTCGCCATGAACATGACGCCGGTGATCACGTCGGCCTCCGCGGCTCCGCGAGACGGTTCGCGTCGGCTGCTCGCTCGGTCAGGAGCTTCGTGGTGAAGCGCTGTCCTTCCGAGATGCGCTCGACCTCGATCGCGATCGCATCCACCGCCTGCTCGATGCGCTCCAGCCGCGATGTCACCTCCGGCGGGATCTTCGTCTTCGCCTCGTGGTCCATGCGTCGCGCGAAGGCGCGCGCGAGAGGGGTCCCGACGGCGATCGTCGCCACCATCGCGAAAAATCCGAGCGGCACGAGGATTCCTGCATCCATAACGAGCGATCTCCAGTGAGAAAGTGTCGTGCTACTCGGTGCGGTCCGCGTGGGATCGCGCTCTTTCGGAGAGCAGCCTGGTCGCGAATCGCTGCCCTTCGGAGATACGCTCGACCTCGATGGCGACGGCGTCGATGGCCTGCTCCATTCGCTCCAGACGCGCGCCGACGTCGGCGGAGGAGATGCCCGCTGGCTGCCCGCGGGCCTCCACGCGCTTCGCGAACGCTCGGACGAGCGGCGTGAGGAGCTTCGCCCCGACGAACAGCGCACTGAATGCGAACGCGACAGCGAGGTATTCGTGGATGGACATCAGCCCTCCTCGGGTCCTTGAACGGGGATTACAAAACGAATCTCGGTGCCCTGACCTTCCGCGCTGGCCGCATCCACCGCGCCTCCGTGGGCGAGTACGGTCTGCCGAGCGATCGCCAGCCCCAGCCCCGTCCCGCCGATCTTCGATGTTACGTACGGCTCCCAGATGCGTGACAGCTGCGCCTCCGGAATCCCGCAGCCCGTGTCGCGCACCGCCACCTCGACGGCCTCGCGGCCATCCATGCGCGTCTTGAAGACGCGCACGTCTACCTCGCCGCCTTCGCGACACGCCTCGACGGCATTGATCAGCACGTTCGACAACGCGCGGGCGAGCGCGTCGTGATGCCCCCGCACCATCGGAAGCCCCTCGCCGACCTCGAGCCGCAGCGGTACTCGTTCGGCAACGACAGAGCGCGCCGTGTAGCGGGCGAGCTCGGCCATGTCCACGTCGGCCGGCGGTCCCTCCGGAAGCCGTCCAAACTGCGAGAAGCTGCGCGCCATCTCCTCCAGCCGGGCCGACTCCACCTCGAGTACCTCGACCGGCTCACGCAACTGATCGGGTGCGTCTCGCTTGAGCCGCTCGACCGCGAATCGAATGGGAGTGAGCGGGTTTTTCAGCTCGTGCGCCACGCGGCGCGCGGTCTCGCGGAACGCCTCGACACGCTCGGCCTCACGTTCCTGCGCCCGGGCGGTCTCGAGCTCCCGAGCCATTCGCCGCATGCGCCGGCGCAACGTGTCGAACTCGGGTGCGCCGCGCTTCTTCGGGATACCTTCAGGCAACGGCTCCCCGCCGACAATCAGATCCGTCCATCCGACGAGCTCGTTCAAGGGGCGGCTCATTTGGCGGCTGAGGTGACCGGCAACGCGGGATGCGAGGAGGACCAGTAAACCCGTTCCCACCAAGGCGAAAAGTGCCATCACTGGTACCACCCGCTCAGCAAGGAAGCGAAAGCGCCTTGCTTGAAGGAGAGACGCGGCGAGTTCCTGCTCGTGTGCCTCAAGGGCCGCCTGCTGCGCTGGCGTCAGCGAGGCCTGACGGGCCTGCTCGATAGCGGTGCGACCCGACTCGGCGACGCGTTCCCACGCCCGGGTACCGCTCACAAGGGGCACGGCGCGACTCGCCGCAACCGTACCCGCCAGCATGACGACGCTTGCGGGAACTACCGCGAAGAGGAGAAGATAAAGGAAGAGCCGTGATCGGAAGCTCAGTCGCTTCACGCCCACACCGTACGGCGGGTCAGGGGGGTAGTTTCACTCTGCAACACTCGCAATCTATGGCGCGCAGGGGGTAGAGGAACCCGGCGCCAGCTCCCGGTTCGATCCCGTTCCAACCCGTCGCGACGGACTGCGGCGTCTCCCTTGCATTAAGGCGTAGACAATGCCTGCGGCGAAGATGCCATGCAATTCTGGATTGGGCTGCTGATCGGCGCGATGATCGGCGCAAGTGTCGGCCTGCTTGCGCTAGCCTGGCTTCACGCCGCCCGTCGGGCGGAGGAGCCGCAGGAGCGTGCGGCCGCGGCGCGACCCGCGACACGTGCCGGACGATTGCGCCCCTGGGAAACTCGCGTGATCGACCTGCCGCGCTCCGTTTTGCTGACATCGATCGACACCGAAGCCTTGCGAGTCGCCGCGGCTGCTCTCGAGCAGATCGGCAACAATGATGAGGCGCGTCGCGTGCGCGAGATCGCCAGCCGGGCGGACGTGCCCGAGGAAGCTCGTCCATTGCGCCGGGGTTGATCGCGGGCGTTTGCCTCGAGCCGCACCGTGAGCATCTTCTGCCGCGTCCCTCACACGACGCCGGCGCCATGAAGACGCACACCACGTATCTCACCTTCGACACGAAGCATCGCCAGGAAATCATCGACATCACCGCGGAGGTCGAGGCATGTCGCGCCGCCGCGGGGATTCGCGAGGGATTCGTGCTGGTGTCGGCAATGCACATCTCGGCGTCGGTGTTCGTGAACGACCATGAGCCTGGCCTGTGGAAGGACATTCTCGATTGGCTCGAGCACCGCGTCGCTCCCTGGGATCCGGACACGTATCGCCACAACACCGGCACCGGTGAAGACAACGCCGCGGCGCATCTTCGGTCACTCACGATCGGCCACGAGGTGATCGTGCCGGTGACGAACGGGAAGCTCGACTTCGGTCCCTGGCAGCGTGTCTTTTACGGGGAGTGGGACGGGCAGCGGAAGAAGCGGGTGATCGTCAAGGCGATGGGTGAGTGAGGAGATACGGGCCAAGGGCCAAGGCCAGGGGCCAAGGGTGTGGTATGCGAGCGGCCTCCGGCCGCTCGCTCATCTGATGAGCGCGGCTGCCGCGAAGCGGCGCCGCGCCTTTCCACACCCTTGGCCCTTGGCCCTTGGCCCGCTTTCTCTGTACATTACAGTGTTCCGGTCGCGTCCACTGCCGGTCGTCAGGCAACGCCTGCGATGATCGACCCTGGCCGCACCTGTAGCAAAACGATGTCTGCGCGGTCGGTGTCCCCCACGTCAGGTGGGTGAGCAGATCGGCGCACGCATCGTCAGAACACCCTCACCTCGTACGCTTGGTTGAAGCCTCTCCGTGGACCGGACCGGAGCGGTGAAGCAGACGGGGGATT
>DASTYE010000023.1:0-2818 GCA_035765135.1 Gemmatimonadaceae bacterium
GGGACTGAGAACGCGCATGGCTCACATCCAGGGTCAAAGGGGGGAACGGATACCACGGATGCGGCGGATTGCGCGAATCGCTCCTCGTGCATTGAACCTTCCAGGCGCAGGACAAAAAACAACGAGTTGTTTGTGGCTGCGTGTGGAAGATTCAATGCGCGAGGAGCGATCTCGCAGTTTTCGCCGCATCCGCGGTATCCGTTCCCCCCTTTGAACCTGGATGTGAGCCATGCGCGTTCTCAGTCCCACCAGCCATGAAAAAACCACGACCCCTCCAACGCATCGCGATACACCCAGACAAGCACACCATCCTCCCTGACCCCCCTGAAGTACTCCCGCGCGTACATCTCTTCCCAATGCCCGCCCGACGTTCTGTCCGGTCCTGACACCTCACCCAACTCGTGCCATCCTTTCGCGTCGCGATAGCGAACCGGGATCTGGTGGTCACGCTGCTCCCTCGTCAGAACCGTGATCGGCTCCGGGTGGGGAAGCAGCTGCAGCGTGAGGTGGGGAAGGGCAGGCGACCGGCCCGCGCCAACCGCACTTCCACTCCGCTCCACGAGCAGCGCCGGACTCTCGGCCACCCAGCGCGTGCGGCGCTCGAGCAATGGGTGCTCGGTACGTCGCGGAGTGAGGAGAATCTCGCCCTGATCATCGATGAGCTGCGCGAGCGCCTGCTCCGTCGCGCCGGCGCTGGCGAAGCCACGGTCGAACAGGTCGCCCTGGGGACTGCGCCTGGCGGCGATCACTTCGACGCGCAACAGCACGCCGGTGATCGCGTCGCCTAACGTGACGCGGTCGAGCATCGCGCGAAGCTGGCGCATCCACGTCTTCCGGCTGGCCGTGGGACGCGTGAAGCGCACACGGTGGATGCTCTGCTCCCGGCTGGCGAGCGAGAGGACGAGCGCGATCTCGCGCGCGCTCTCCCCGCGCTCCTCGAGCGACGTCGTGACGCGCTCGGCCAGCGCATTGATGATGAAGACGAGCCGCTCGGGATCGGTGAGCGTGTAGTCGGCCCAGTCGAGCGAAGCATGTGGAAGCTCGCGCGGCACCTCGGTGAAGATCAGCCGCCGGTCATCGGCACGCGCGAGGCGCCAGAGGCGCACCCCTTCAACGCCAAATCGGACTTCGACCGCCTCCTGATCGAGCCGCGCGAGATCGCCACAGGTGGCGATACCAGTCCCCTCGAGCAACGTGAGCAGTTGGGGCGAAGCGCCGAGAACGTCGACAGAAACCGGAGCTATGAAGCTGGCGTCAGTCCCCGGCTCTACAAAAACAACCTCCGAATTCCGAATTCCGTACTCGGCGGCGATCTCCGCCGCGATCGCCGTCATCGCCGCGCCCATGCGCACGTCGGTCTCGCCGCGCTCACGCATCACCGACGCGATGGCTTCGACGACGATGCCGACGTCCATCCCGCGCGCGTCCGCCCAGATGCGGCCGCGCGCGTCGGTCGTCACGCGCGGCACGCACGCCAGGAGCGCCGGCGCCAGCTCAGCGGCGGACGCCGCGTCGGTCCGCCAGCGCGGCGTCCAGAGACAGACGAAGCTCATGATGAGCGATCGGAATCGTGAGGTTGGTCTGCGCGTTCCACCCCGGCGCCTGCGCGCGCACGTGAATGACGGCCTGCTGCGCGACGGCCGGTCCGCCGAATGGGTCGAGCCGCCAGCGGTAGCCGTTGGGGAGAACTCGTGAGGCAAGACGCAGGCTCGCCATCGACGTCTCGTTGGCGAGCGTCACCAGCGCCGCGCCTCCTTCGCGCACGGCACGCGTTAGGCGCACCGTCTCGATCCGGGCCGGCTCGAGTCCGCTGAGCACGACCAGGCCGAACCCGCCGGACCGGAGCAGCTCCTCGGCGGTGCGGAGCGCGTGAGCGGGACTCTTTGGGCGAAGCAGGATGGGTCCGTCATCCCAGACGACGCCGCCGACCGCGCCGCGCCCATCGATCCAGGCGGCGCGCTCGCCGCCGGTGACCGTCGTCAGACAAGCGGCGCGCAGGATGGCCGTCGCGCCACCCTGTGACACCCACGCCGACAGCCGGCCGCGGGGGAGCCCGCCGCTCGGCAGGATGTGGTCGAGCGCGGCCAACCCGGTCGCGACCGCCGTCGTCCGATGCGTGATGGGCAGCGCATCGGGGAAACGCTGTTCGACGAGGGCACGCAGGGCGGCGACGGAAGTGGGCACAGAGGGTTACCGAAGAAAGACCGAAGTATATGAGCCGAATGCTACCAAATCGGCCACCGCCAGTCAAGCAACTGGCCGGAACCCTACCTGAACGTGCCCGGACTCACATCGTAGACGAGCTGATACGCCCCCGCTTCCTCCTCCGGCTGCCAGAACCCGAGCTGCTCGCTCCACCGCACGTCCTGGAGCCGTCGCCCGCCTAACGTGATGAAGCCGGCCGCGCGCGACGTCAGCACACCCATCGCCCGCAGATCGGCGAGCCCGCGCAGCACCGCCGTGCCTCGCTCGGCCACGATGCGACGCGCCGTTCCCGGTCCGATGCCCGGAACGCGCACGAGCTCCTCGTACGACGCCGTGCGGACCTCCACCGGAAAGCGCTCGACGTGCGTCAGCGCCCAGGCGGCCTTGGGGTCGAGCGAGAGCGGGAGATTGCCGCCATCGTCGTAGACCACCTCATCGCGCTCGAAGCCGTAGCGTCTCAGCAGCCAGTCGGCCTGATAGAGCCGATGCTCGCGCAGCGCCGGCGTCGCGCGCACGTTCTCCATCGGCGTCTCGCGAATGGGCCGAAAGGCGCTGAAGTGCGCGTGGTGAATGCCGCCGCCGGCGTAGAGGTCGGTGACCTTCGTGAGGATCG
>DASTYE010000024.1:0-43248 GCA_035765135.1 Gemmatimonadaceae bacterium
GCTGCGCCTCGACGTCGAGCTGCCGGGCATCCGACAAGAGGATGTCGAGATCGAGGTCGAGAACGGCACGCTATCGATCCGCGGCCAGAAGTCGGCAGAGCGCAAGGAGGAGGGCGAGGAGGGGCGGTACCATCTGATCGAGCGCAGCTACGGCTCGTTCTTCCGCTCGTTCCAGCTCCCGACGGGCGTCGATGAGAAGCAGATCAACGCCGACTTCGAGAACGGCGTGCTCCACGTCCGGATTCCCAAGGCGGCGCTTCCTCAGCCCCGGCGTATTCAGATCGGCGGCGGCGAGCGCGTGCGGACGGTAGAGGCCGGCCGACGTGACGATCGCGGCGCACGCCGCGAGGGTGGTTCCGAAAAGGAGAAGAAGGAAGCCGAGCGCGAGCGGATGGTCGCACATAGTCCGAGGTCGTCGAGGTAGTCGAGGTCGTCGAGGTCGTCGAGGTCGTCCGGGGTTTACCATTGACGACCTTGACGACCTGGACGACCTCGACTGCCTGGCCACTTCGACGACCTCGACTACCTGGCCTCCAGGCCGATCTCCATCGGCGTCCCCACACGCCCTTCTCGCGGCGCGCCATCGACCACGACCGTCACGCGCTCGCCCTCGATGCGGACGTCCACCGTTCGCCCGCGCACCCGCAGCCCGCTGAGATCCACCAGCTCCATGCCAAAGGGCATGGGGTCGATCGTTAGGCCGCCATCGTGCGGGCGAACGCCGGCCACGTACTGCACGATGGCATCGAGCACCCACGAATGGGTGCTGTCGCTCGCCGGCCGGTATACCGAGGCGCGTCCCTCGAGCGGATCATAGAATTCGTACGCCCCGATTCGCACGGGGTCGGCGCCGTCGAAGAACATGCGGATCGTGCGCCGCACGAGGTGCGTCACGTGCGGTCGCAGGTGCGGCGCGTAAGCGCGCGCCGCGCGGGCGAGCGCGTCGATCAGGTGACAGTTGACGAGTGGGACGACCGGCCCGTTGAACAGCGTCCCGCCGCGCACGCCATCGCGCGCGCCAAGCGGTGAGAAGCGGTCGTCGTTCGCCGGCGCGGTCGCGACAGGAAAGGTCGTCCAGAACGCGTGCGAATCGAGGAGCGATTCCTCGAGCCCGGCGAGGTGCCGCGCATCGGCCAGATCGGTGCGATACGGATAGAAGCACACAGCCGACCGCGGGCCGACCCGTTTTCCGGTCCGCGGATTCACATCGCGAAAGAGCTTCCAATCCGGGTCCCACATCAGATCGCGGACGCCGCGCGCGAGGCGTGTCGCGGCCTCATCCCACTCGGGTGCGTCCGTCGGCGCGCCCGCACGGAGCGCGAGTCGTCCGAGCGCGACGAGCAGCCCGTACGTCCACACGGCCGCGTCCACTCCACATACCCGATCGCCCTGTTGCCACCGGTCCGGATCGTCGAAGGCGACCTCGCCGCGGATCACCTCGGTGAGACCGGTCGCCCCCGTTCGCTCCCGGAGAATCCATCGCGCGTGGCGGCTCAACGCCTCGTACGTCTCGGTGAGAAAGCCGTCATCGGGATGCACCGCATCCAGCGCGAGCAGTGCCCCGCCCCAGTCGCTCACTTCGCTCGACCGGTCGCCTGCCCCACGCAGGTCGGCGGGCATGCTCCCATCCTCGCGGACTTTCACCAGCGCGGCGCGGAATGCCTCTCGTGCCGCGCCCGGCTCGCGATGCCATCGCAGGTCGCGCGCGTGCGATGCCGTAGTGTCGCTCGTCGGCCGGTGCAAGCGGCCGGTCCCCTCGCAGACCCCGAGGGGTCCTGCCGACAGGAGATGGAGACAGCTCCAGCGATACCAGTAGCATTGCTCCACGTACGGATCGGAGCACCGAAAGGCCGGCACCGCGTTGAAGTAGTCGCGCCAGCGTCTGCGGCTCGCGCCGCCTAACGTGGCGGCGTGGCCGCCGGACGATGGGGAGGCCGCCGCGGCTTGCGCCGCGGGAGTCACGGGCGCAATCCGCATCGCGAAAGCGGTCGACGCGCCCTCGGCCGCGACGAACAGTGCCTTGTGCACGGCGGCGTAGGCGACCTCAGCCGCTCGGACCGCGGGGTCGGAGGGCGCCAGGCCGTCGCTCGTCCATTGACCGGCGAACGGTGTGTAGCGCCAGCGCGGGTGCATCGGTGCCCGCTCGCTGCTCGCGAGCGACCAGCTCGTGGCGCCGCCGACGCAGGCCAGCGCGACGTCGTACGCGCCCGCGCTTCCCCCGGCGCGACGGCGACAGACGACGGTCGCCTCGTATCGCATGTCGCCGTCGAGCTCAGGTCCGGGCTGCGCCGTCCATGCGATCAAATGCAGGCGCGTCGGCCGCGGGGCTTCGATTCGCCACTCCGAGGCCAGCACGCCGCCCGGCTGAATGGTGCGCACCTCCGTCGCCTTCACGCCGTGCGCGAGCTGGTATTCGGCGGCGATTTCGGCGGGAGTCCATCGCCGGCTCGTTAGGTGAGCCGGGACCTCGAGCCCGTCGTCATCGAGGATGGTGACAGTGAAAAGCGGAGCGACCTCGTCACCGAGGAGGCTCGCCCCGTCCCAGAACCCGGGGGCATCCAGCCAGAGGGGGTGCGGAGGAGCGAAGACCAACCCGTCCCCCGCCGACAGCTGCCACCGGTCGTCGCGGGCGAGCAGCTCGATCGGATCCACGGAGCGAGATTACGACTTCGACGACTAGCCTTCCTGGCGCTGCGCCCGGTTGCCGTCGCGCGCTCCCCGCGCGCCGCGCTCCGTCCGCATCGCCGTCGGACGAATGAGCTCCTCGGCCGCGAGAAGGCTTCGCGCGAGATCGGCCATGGACATGTTGCGACTCTGGCTCGTTCGCTGCAGGATGCGATAGGCGGCGCTTTCGGTGATGTTCTCCCGCTCCATCAGAATTCCCTTCGCTCGTTCGATCACCTTGCGGTCCTCGAGCTTTCGGCGAAGATCATCACTCTCGCGCTGCGACGTCAGCCAGTCCTCATGGCGGGCGAACGCGATCTGGATCGCGGCATCGAGCTGCGCGGCCGTCACCGGCTTGACGAGGTAATGAAAGATGGGAGCCCGCGTCGCCTGGGTCACGGTATCGGCGTCACTGTATGCCGTCACCGCGATGATCGGCACTGGACGTTCCTCGTGGATCTGTTGCGCGGCGGTGAGGCCGTCGACGTGCGGCATGCGCACGTCGAGCAAAACGAGATCGGGCCCCATGGTGCGGGCCATGGCGACGGCGCTCGCGCCATCGCCTGCGATTCCGACGACGGTGTGGCCTAAGGATCGAAGGTCCTGCTCGAGACCAAGCGCGGTGACGCTCTCATCTTCGCCGATGAGGATGCGCAGGGAGGATCCGGGCACCGGAGCTACTCCAGGGATGGCGGAAGCAAACCGGGGGCTGCAAGAGCCGGACCTACGGTTGGCCCCCGGGAACAGAACGTGCCTTTCCTCGATCGGATGAGCTCCCCCGTGCGCGCGAACGGCGCGGCTCGCCCCGACCCAGCCCCGCCGACCGTCCTCATTGCGGGGTCGCCCGCGCGGCTACGGCGTGCCCTCGGGCGTAGACGATATCAATTCATCGCCGCCTCGCTCGAAGACGCGATAGCACAGGTAGACGACCGCGTCGAAGCCGTCGTGATCGACGCGGGGACGTCGGATGCGCTCGCTCTCTGCCAACGGCTGAAGACACGCTTTCAGGTTCCGCTGCTCCCGGTCATCATCATGCGCCCTCGCCCGCACAGCGCGGTGGGGCAGATCGCGCCCGATGCGTGGCTTCGTCCGACGACCAGAGGACGCGAAGTCGCGGCGCGCATCGAGGAGCTCGTTCGGATTCGTCGCGCCGAGCGCGAGCTGGCACGCCTGAATGAAGCCCTCGCGTCCCTCGCCGCGGAAAACGGCCAGTTGTACGAGCGAGCGCGACACGACGCTACTCGAACCCTGGCGCTCCTCCGCGAGCTACAGCACCGCGTGCGCAACAATCTCGCGGCCATTCAGGCCCTGCTCGTTCTCGAGCGGCACCGGTCGCCACGCCGCCCCCTCGACGAGGCGATCGATGTCGCGATCGCGCGCATCCGCGGAATGGCGGCGTTGCAGGACGCGATCTCCACCGACGCGGGCGTCGTCACCCTGGCGACGCTCGCGCGCTCGATCGCGCGCAACCTCGTGGACGTCTTCGGACCGCTTCACGTACCGACGTGCAAAGTGGAGGGAGACGCCGAAGTCCCCGCGCATGTCGGGAGCTCGCTCGCGGTGGTGTTGAACGAGCTCGTGATGAACGCCGTCCGCCATTCCGAGGCGCGGAGCGTTCGCGTCGCGATCGGGGGGAACGACCGCGAGGTCGTGATACAGGTGATCGACGACGGTCGAGGGATGACATCCCCCATGCAGGGCGGCGGCGGGCTCATCATCGCGCGCACGGTGACCCGTAACGAGCTGCGCGGAACCCTCGACGTCCTACCCGCGGCCAGTGGGACGGCGGTCAAGGTCGTCATCCCCGTCGCAGCGGAGGAGCCGCACAAGGATACGGCCCGCTGATCGGCGGGCCGGATCGTTTGATGGAGCGTGCGAGGCTCGAACTCGCGACCTTTCGGTTGCAAACCGAATGCTCTCCCAGCTGAGCTAACGCCCCGTACTGGCGAAAGATAAGCGATCACCGAGAAGCCTTCCAGGGAGCGTCGGCACACGACTGGCGTGTTGCGCGTTCATCGAACCGCAGCGGCTGGCGGCCGTCATTTCGGAGCCATCAATGACCACGACGACCGAAAAAACAACCCCGAGTCTCACGATTCAGTGCCAGTTCTGCCTGACCTGGAATCGCGTTGACGCGACGCGGGCGGCAGACCGTCCAAAGTGCGGCAAGTGCGCGCGCCCGATTCTGCTCGACCGTCCGCTCAAGCTCAACGACGACACCTTCGACCGGACCATCGAGAGCGCTGAGGTTCCTGTGCTGGTGGATTTTTATGCGGACTGGTGTGGCCCGTGCAAAATGATGGCGCCGTTCGTCGATCAGCTCGCCTCGAAGGTGACAGGCCGCGCCCTGATAGCGAAGCTCGACACCGACGCCTCGCCGAAGACCGCGCAGAGGTTCAACATCCGCAGCATCCCGACGGTGATGGTGTTCCGCGGCGGCAAGGCGGAGAAGGAGCAGGCCGGCGCGGTGCCCTTGGCGGCGCTCGAGAAGATGCTTGGGGTGTAGCGAAAATCGAAGGTGTGAAGGGTGTTGAGGGTGTCGAGGGTGTCAAGGTGTTACCTCGACACCCTCGACACCCTTCACACCCTTTGGACCTTCGCCTCACTCGTGCGCCGGCAGCGTCTCCATCGTCTCGGGATCGAACGGCACCTGCACCTGGTCCCGATAGGGCGACGTCATCAGCGTCACCCGCATGCGCGGGAATGCGTCCATGAACGCCGCGTAGCAGAGTCCCCAGAGACCGAGGTACCCCAGAGTCACACCGATCTCGTACACGCCGAATGGCGCCGAGTGCGACTCGTAATGCAGTGACGGGTAGACCTCGATGTACCGGAGCAGCCACAGGCCGGCGAGACTGCACATCGCGAAGAAGGCGAGCGTCGGCATGTACACCTTCGCCGCGCGCGAGAGCAGGCCGAGGAACGGCAGCACGAACATCAGGAAGACGACCGGAAGCGTCAGCTTCAGCCACGGCGCGATGAGGCGGAGCCGCGCCCAGTGCGTCTCCTCACCGATGTTGGCGTACCAGATCACCAGGTACTGGCCGAACGTCAGATAACCCCAGAACGCGGTGAAGGCGAAGCAGAGCTTGCCGAGATCGTGGAAGTGGTGCTCCGTGACGAGGTCGTACGCATCGAGGTGACGACGCCACCACATGGTGACCAGCGACCAGCTCATGATCGCGCCGAGCCATCCACCCATGAAGAACCACCACGAATACAGCGTACTCTGGAAATGCATGTCGAGCGTCATCGAGAGATCCCATGACAGCACCGACATGAAGAAGCCGAAGGCGAGGCAGAGTACGACCGCCAGCGTTCCCTGACGCGAATGGGTCGAGTGAATCTCCCGGCGCTCCTCCCCATAGCCACGGCGCATCCGCTCCCTCAGCCCACGCGCCCAGCGGGCACCGCCCTCCTGCGTCCGAGCGACATCGAGACGGACGCACGTGTAGATGTACCACACGCTCAGGAGCACGAGCACGCCGAACATCGCGAGATCGCGCCCAATGATGAACGCCGGGTCGAACCAGGCCGCCTTTTCCGGGACCGGCGGCGCCTCGTGCGTCCAGGGGAAGATGTGGTGACGGCCGAGGAAGATCAGAACGAGCAGGAGAAACGCGACCGGGAGGAAAGCGACGTACCCCTCCAGGAATCGCACGACTGGCCGCGACCAGCGAGCGGTCGTTATGCGCTGGACCGCGACGAAGACGACCGCCGCCTGAGAGATCGAAACGAAGAACAGCCAATTGACGAGAAGCGCCTGCCACGCGCGATCCTCACCCTGGATCGCGCCGAACAGAAAGACGATCGCGCCGAGGATCGCGAGCACGGCGCTGGCCAGCTTGACACCGCGTCCGATCGGGCGAGCCGTTGCCGCGAGGATCTCCTCGCGGGTGAGGAGGTGACCGCCGTGCTGGGCGCTCATTCGTGCACTCCCGGCGGCGTCTGCGTCGCTCCGGTGGGAGCGGCCGTGTCCGCCGGCGCGGCGTTAGGCGCGGCCGGCCGGGCATACGGAACCGGCCGAGTGGGCGCGGTTAACGTATACGTCGGCACCGCCGGCCCATTCTCTCCCGGCTGTCCCGCCGGTTCGGTCGAAACCGGAGCCCCAAGTCGTCCCTGCAATCCGCGCACGTAGTTGACGACGTCCCAGCGGTCCATGTCCTCGATGCGGTTGTACGTCGGCATGAGGCCGCGACCGTTTCGGATGATGCCGTAGATGTAGCCATCGCTACGGTTCTTCGCGGCATCGGTGAGCAGCGAGAGCACCGGAAGGCCAAAGGTCGTGACCGGGCCGTTCCCCGCACCGGTCGCGCCGTGGCACACGGCGCAGTTGATCTGGAATTGACGACGCCCATTCGCCAGCGAGCTGTCGGAGACGGGGGTCGGGTTCGGCAGCAGCGCGAGCGAGTCGAGCGCCCCGGGCGTCGGCATGCTCGAGATGACGAACTGTGGGACCGTGGTCCCGTAAATCGGCACGGAGAACTGCGGATTTCCGCGCGACGGCAGGCTTTCCGGTCGCACGCCTAACCACGCAACCGTGTCGCTCCACTGCTGCTCCCACGGCTCCTGTCGCGGCTGGTCGATGAAGGTCGTGAACCAGGGGCAACCGGTGAGGAAGAGCAAGAGAACGGAATGCGGAATGCGGAGTCCGTGACACCGGGAACCCACAGGCGCCACCGGAAGTGTCCCGGCGTCAGAGGCTCCGCATTCCGCATTCCGCGTTCGGGATCTATCTCTCACGCCGCACCTCCACTGCCCCATTTTGCCGCAACAGGTCCGTCACCCTGGCCTCCCGGTCGGGCGGACACTCTACCCAAATGCCATAGTCGCCGTCGGTGAAGCGGGGGTCATAGCCCACCGTCGTCATGATTTTCGGCACGCGGGCGACGGCGAACATCCCGAACACCGTCGAGAGCGCCCCGACGAGCACCATGACCTCGAACCCGATGATGGTGTACGGCACCCACGACGGAATCGGCTTGCCACCGACGACGAGCGGCCAATACTCCGAGACCCAGATCGCGATCCAGTAGCCGAAGGTCACGCCGAGCAGGCCGCCGATGAGCGTGAAGCGCCTCACGACGCTCGGCCCATGGGCCATCGCGTGCTCGAACTCGTGGCGCGGCGTCGGCGTATATACGGTGATCGAGCCCGCCTTCGCCTGGCGCAGGGCAGTGATCGCATCGACCGCCGAGTCGAGCTCGTGAAAGACTCCGAGCACCCCGCGCATCAGTCGTGCTCTCCAGGCGTCTCGGGTGAGTAGTCGACGTGCATACCGGAGCTGTCGATCTCCGTCGTCGCCGCGTGCGTGCGCAGCCGCGGCGGAATGATCTCCTTCACCTCGGCGATGGCGATCACCGGGAACTGCTTGATGAACAGCAGGAACCACATCGAGAACCAGCCGAAGCTCCCCATCAGAATCGACCAGTCGACCCACGTCGGCGCATAGGTCGTCCACTGCCACGGCTCGTACTCGTGTGACAGCGACGGGATCACGATCACGAACCGCTCGAACCACATCCCGAGGTTGATGAAGAGGCTCAGGATGAAGAGCCACGTCGTGTTGCGTCGCATCCGCTGCGAGAAGAGCGTCATCGGCAGGATCATGTTGCAGGTCAGCATGATCCACGCGGCCCACCACCACTGGCCGAACACGCGGTTCATGAAGTACTCCTGCTCCACCTTGTTCCCGCTGTACCAGGCCACCCAGAACTCTGTCAGGTACGCGAGACCCACGACGAGCGACGTGAACAGGCACAGCTTGGCCGCGGCATCGAGGTGGTTGATCGTCACGTAGTGCCGCAGGCCGAACCAGCGGCGGAGCGGGATGATGATCGTGAAGACCATCCCGATCCCGGAAAAGATCGCTCCCGCGACGAAGTAGGGCGGGAAGATCGTGGCGTGCCATCCGGGGACGAGCGCCATCGCGAAGTCGAACGACACGACCGAGTGCACCGACAGCACCAGCGGGGTCGAGAACGCCGCCAGGAAGAGATACGCCCTCGTGAAGTGGCGCCACTCTCGATCGCTGTTGCGCCAGCCAAGCGAGAGCATCGCGTAAATGCGCTTCCGAATCGGGTTCGTCTCACGATCGCGAAGCGCCGCGATGTCGGGCACCAGTCCGACGTACAGGAACGTCGTCGACACGGTGAGGTACGTGAGGATCGCGAACACGTCCCACACGAGCGGGCTCTTGAAATTCGGCCAGATGAACCGCCAATGCGGATACGGAATCAGCCAGAAGAACTTCCAGGGACGCCCGAGGTGCAGAATCGGGAAGAGTCCCGCCGTCATGACGGCGAAGACGGTCATCGCCTCCGCGCACCGGTAGATCGTCGTGCGGAATCCGGCGCGGAACAGATAGAGGATGGCCGAGATCAGCGTGCCCGCGTGGCCGATACCGACCCAGAAGACGAAGGTGATGATGTACACACCCCACATCACCGGCGGGTTGTAGCCGGCGACGCCGAGGCCCATGTAGATTTGGTAGATCCACGTGCCGATGCCTATCAGCAGGGCGGTGATCGCGAGCCCGAGCCCGATGAACCACGCGACCGTCGGGGTGAGCGTCGCGATGATTTCATCGTTGACTTGCTGGTAGCTGCGAACCGCGGGGAGCTGGATGTTCGCCGACGGGATGTTCGGGCGCGGCACCTCTTCAGCCGGGCGAGCGACGGTGGCCATGTTCGCCGCTCCTACTCGCCGCCGGCCGCCGCTGGTGCGGCGACCTCGGACGCGGGGTGTGTAACCTTCTTCAAGTAAACCACCGCCGTGAAGGTGTTCAGCTCCTCGAACACGTGATACGCGCGCTCGTCACGCACCTGCCGAGCGACGGTCCACTGCTCGTCGGCGGCATCTCCGAACACGATCGCGCGCGACGGACACGCCTGCGCGCACGCGACGGTGAACTCGTCAGGCGCAACCTCGCGTCCCTCGGCGCGCGCACGGTTCTCGGCTTCGCGAATGCGCTGCACGCAGAAGGTGCATTTCTCCATCACACCCTTGCCGCGCACGGTGACATCGGGGTTCAGCTGCCAGTTGAGCGGTTCCGGCCAGGCGTACTGCGGGCGGTTCGTCTCACCGTACCCGAACCAGTTGAAGTAGCGAACCTTGTACGGGCAGTTGTTCGAGCAGTACCGCGTGCCGACGCAGCGATTGTAGACCTGAACGTTCAGCCCATCGGGCGAGTGGTACGTGGCGAACACCGGGCATACCGGCTCGCACGGCGCGTTGCCGCAATGCTGACACAGCATGGGCACGAAGCGCACGTCGAAGTCCGCCGAGGCCTCGTCGCCTTCCCAGTAACGCTCGAGACGGATCCACGCCATCTCGCGCGACCGCAGAATATTGGCGCCGGCGGTTTTCGGCAGGCCCTGCGTGTGGCCCGACTGATACGCGGCGCCAACGGTCGGGATGTTGTTCTCGGCGTAGCAGGCGGTGACGCAGGCGGAGCACCCGGTGCACCGCGCGAGATCGATCGTCATTGCCCAGCGCCGCTTCGCCATCCCGGTGGGGTGCGCCGGATCGTACATCCCCACTTCGTTCTTCTTTGGATCGATGAGGTCGCCTTCGGCATCGGCGGCGATCGGAGCGCGGAGTCCGGGCAACGGCTCGTGAGACGCGTCGCCCGGCAGCACGTGACCTCCTCCGTGCTCGGCTTCGGCGGGCTGACCGACGGCAGCGGCCTGGCCGCCCTCCCCAGCTCCCTGCGGTGCCACGTCGGCGGCGTGCTCTTCCCCGCTCGCGGCTCCACCTCCTCCAAGCTCGTTCACGGCAAGCGCGCGACCGATTCCGCGCCCATGCTGACGGGCCGATCCCTCGGTCGTGACGAGCTGCACGTATTCGCCCGCCTTACGAACGCGAACACGTGAGCCACTCCACGCGGCCATACCTGCGCGATCGAAGCCCAGGCTCAGCGCATCGAGCGGATTGGCGCCGACATCCTTGGCGAAGCGCCCATATGCGGTGTGGCCCCGGCCGAACGCCATCGCCACGGTGTCGCGCCGAATTCCCGGGTAGAGGTACGCGGGCGCGCGCACCGTCCCACCGGAACCTTGCACCTCGAGCAGATCGCCCGGCTGCACGTCGAGCCGCGCGGCCGTTTCCGGATGGATCTCGATCCACGACTGCCAGCATATTTTGCTGACGGGATCGGGAAGCTCCTGGAGCCACGGTTTGTTCGCGCCGTCCGCGCCAAGCGCGGCCGACGGGTAGACGATGAAGGTGAGATCGCCATCGCCTTCGACGGGCGCAGGGACAGACGGTGCATCCGTTCGTGGCGCGCGCGGCGCGACGCGAGCGGTCGAGCCTGTCGTGATCCCGGTCTGTAGCGCGCTCGCGAAGGCTGTCGCCCCGCCGGGAAAGCGCGAGATCAACCAGGACCGATAGTCCGCGGGGCGCCCTGGCTGGGGCGTCGTCCCCGCCGCGACCTCGAGGAGCACATCGGCGGTGGCTCGCGTGCGGAAGACAGGATCCATCGCCGGCTGCTGCAGTGACACGACGTTAGGCAGAACCTGCGCGTCGCCCCACGACTCGAGCGCGTGGTGATCCGGCAGCACCAGGTCACAGAGCTCCGCCGTCTCATCAGGAAAGCTCGTGAAGGCGACCTTGAACGGTACCCGGGCGAGCGCCTCGGCGATCTGCCCCGATTTCGGCATGGTGAACATCGGGTTCACCCCGCGCAGCATGAGCAAGGGCACGCTCCCGCCACGCATGCGCTCGACCGCCGCACTCAGCTCAGCCATCGATGCCGCGCCGTCGAAGCTCGCGACAGGCGACTCCGGCCGGACCGTGCGGCCGACATTACCAGCGGCCTGGTTGATCGCGTTCACCGCGCGCGCCACGTCTCGTGCCTGCACCGTGCTCACGCCCGAGAGCACGAGGCTCGGGCGAGCCGAGGCCAGCTCCGCGCCTAACCGCTCGAGCGCTTCAACCGGAACGTCGGCCGCGCGTGCCGCCTCAGCCATGTCGCCGCGGCCACCGCCACGCACGGCCGAAAGCAGCGCGTTCGCCACCGTCAGCTCACTGCCACTGCGCACCGGTATCCACGTATCGGCGTTCAGCCCCGTGAGCGAGCGTCGGGCCCCGAGGTAAACGAAGCGCGGGGCGCCCTGGAGCTTCGCGCGCGCATCGGCGAAATCGAGCTGATGCGCGACACTCGCGCCCCACCCATCGAGGAAATCCGCGCCAATCGAGACGACGAGTCGTGCATCGGTGAAGGACAGCGATGGCCACGCCACGCCGTACGCCTCACGATTGGCGGCGATGACCGCGTGGTCGAGCGTCGGATCGACCGCGAGATGCGGTCCGAGTCCCATGCCAGCGAGCCACTGGTCGAGGAACGCCGGGAAGCTTCCTGTCTCGTGACGATTCAGGAACAGGACATCCGCCGCGCGTCCGCTCGCCCGCGCTTCATCGAGCCGTTGGCGGAAGAGCTGAATGGCTTCCTGCCAGGGAATGTCGGCCCACTGTCCGTTCCGCTTCACGCGCGGGCCCGTGAATCGGTCGGGATTGTAGAGGCCCTGCAGCGCCGCCTGCCCGCGCGCGCAAATCGCACCCCGATTGATGGGGTGCTCCGGATTTCCCTCGAGCTTGATCGCGCGTCCGTCGCGCGTCTCCGCGATCACGCCACACCCGGCGGCGCACTCGCGGCACGTGGTGGCGAAGTACGTGGAAACGCCCGGGACCGTCTGGTCCGGGCTCACCAGGTATGGAATGAGCCGCCCTGCTTCGCTCGGCCCGCAGCCGACCGTCGCCGCTCCGGCACCGGTGACGCCGAGGATCTTCAGGAATTCCCGGCGCCGGACGCCCGTGGGCTGTGTCGTGTCGCTCATGGGCTCAGTAGTGACAGACGCTGCAGTCGTAGCGCACCCGCTGCTGGATGTGGCAGCTGATGCACCATCCCATGTTGAGATTCTGCTGCTGATACACGGGAAGCATGTCCTGGACGGGACCGTGACACTGCTGACAGGTGACACCCGCGTTCACGTGTCGCATGTGCGGGAACTGCACGTAGTCGGGCACCTTGTGGATGCGGATCCACGGAATGGGCTGATTCTTCGCCGCGAACTGCTGCAGCTTGGCGACTTCGGGACGCGCGGTGCCATCGGGACGCCGCGGACCAATGACGGTGTGGCATCCCATGCAGGTGGACATCGCGGGGAGTCCGGGGTCGGGCGACTTGTTGGCGGAGTTGTGGCAATACAGGCAGTTCATCTGGAGCCCGACGACGTGCGGATTGTGCGGGAAGATGATTGGCTGCTGCGGCGCGCGTCCCTGCGGGGTGGAGCCACCGCTGACGGCGGAGAGGAGGACGGCGGCGGCGGCCAGAGCGATCAGGCCGGGGTACACCGCCCACTTCTTCCTAGTCGTCATCGCGGGGCAGATGCGTGGACGGAGAGCGTTTCGTCCTTGTGAACAATTTCACAAGGGCAATGAACGGCGGGAATAATGACCACTCCCGATCCCGGTTCGCAAGGGTCGGTGCGGTTCCCGCGGCCGAGCGCGCGTCTGCAGAAAGCGCACCCGTTCATCGCTTCGCCGCCAACTGGGCCTGAGCGACGATTGCGTCACCCGTGGCGAGCACGGCCGCGCGCATCTCATCCGGCAACAGCGCCAGATTCGCGCGCGGCGTCTGCGTCAAACGCAACGGCCACGCGCTTCCGTAAACGAATCGCTCCGCGCCGCAGGTCCGCACGAGATGCGCGAGATCATCTTCCGGCGGACCCCACACCCAGGAGATGTCCCACCACACGCGTGCGCGTTCCGCCGGCGTGAGACCCCAATGCACCTCCTCGATCAGCGCGCGACCCGCCGCACACACTACGATGTGCACGCGCTCGCTCGCGCGGACGAGCGTCCTGACCGCCGCACCGCTCAGATCGCCAGCGGTATCCATCCAGTGACGCTGGCGCGCATCCTCGAACCGGGTGGTCAGCAGCAGCACGAGGCCCAGCTCGCCGCAGGCGATCGCGAGCTCTCTCATCGATGGCTCCTCAGGCCCCATGCCCCATTGCGGCGGATAGGCGCGGAGCGCCGGTGCCTCGCGCTCTGCCGCCGCTCGAGCCGCGTGCTCCCACCGCGGCCAATCGGGACGGACCGACGGAGCTGGCCGCAACGTACCGAGCCACGGCTCGAGCGCCTTGAACAGGGCGTCGTTCCCGGTTGACGGGTCTCGCCAGAATGCCGACGGCAGATGACCGACCCACGCGCCGCTCGCCCCCTCGCGCTCCAGAACGCGCGCGAGGATCTCAGGATCGGGGTGTGGAACGTCGCGGAACGGGTAGCCGCCGATCCACGTGTGCACGTCGATCGTCATCGCACCCCCACCGCCGACGCGTCACTCGACGGGGCGCTCACCACCAACATTGGGAAGCTGTTCGGCGGAAAGATGCGCGCGGCATTGCGCCATCGGATCGAGGCCATCTCGTCCGCTGACAGGCCGATGACCTCGAGCGCCCAGAGCTTCGCCAGCCCGGTTTCCATCGTCAGGTCCGAGCCCCACACCATTCGCGCCGCTCCAACGGCGGCGAGCGTACGGTCGAGCATTCCGCGATCGACCCCGCTGCCGGAGAGATCGACGTAGACGTTAGGCACGTCCAGCAGCGCCGGGAGCGTGTGCTGCCAATCGCCTCCCCCACCGATGTGCGCCAGAATGAACGATGCGTGCGGATGCCGCGCGGCGAGACGCGCGAGCTCGATGCCATCGGATGCCTCCTGGCCGGGCCAGTCGCGGCGGCGATGCTGCCAGACGTGCTGAAGCACCGGCACACCGCGCCGCGCCGCCTCCTCGGCGATCACGTCGAGCAGTGGATCATCCGCACGACGGCTCGCGGCCAGCTTGATTCCGATGGCGCCCTGCGCGAGACATCGCTCGATCTCGCGCAGTGAATGCCCGGTGTCGTTCGGATTGACGGTGACGTAGCTGCGCACGCGGCCACTCTCGCGCTTCTGCAGCGCCAGCATCTCATCATTCCCCAGCGTGACATCCGCGGGCGATGGAAAATAGATGGGCGAGGTATGTCCCCACGTCCCGAGAATCGATGCGACGTGGACGGTGACGCCCATGCGGTCGCCGGCCCGCAATCGTGAGGCATTGCGTTCCTGCCAGTCCCTGCGACCACATCGCGCGTGGAGGAAGTGCGCGTGCACTTCGATGAGCGGCTCCGCTCCCGCGAGCGGAACATCGCGATGCGAGGCGCTCACTCCTCGTCGCGCAGGCGCACGAGCGCCGAGCTGGCCGCGCTCTCGATTCCGGCGATCGCCTCCTCGTCGTGCGCCAGCGACGGAAAGTCGTACGCACCACGCTTGAAGAGCACGCCGGCCTCGGCCGCAAGCTCGAGGAATCGGCTCTCACGCTCGGGAGAATCGAACCGGAGCATCCACATCTGATCCAGTCCATCGGTACGCACGCCCTCGATGCGGCTCGCCGCGATCGCTCGATCGACCGCGCCCCGCATCTCGGCGCCGATTTCGCCGAGCGACTCACACACCTCGGCGCGGGCGTGCCATTCGATGACCGCCCGCGCGGCGGCGAGCGCGACGGTCTCGCTGGCGAGCGTCGACGAAATCCACGTGTCCCCGGCCGCACGCATGACCGACTCGCGCCCGACGACGGCGGCCAGCGGATACCCGTTCGCGAGCGCCTTGCCGAACACGGCGAGGTCGGGTGTGACGTCCACCAGCTCCTGAAATCCACCGGTCTTCAGCCGGAAGCCGGTCTTGAGCTCGTCGAAGATCAGCACGGCGCCCGAGTCGTCGCAGGCGCGGCGGGCCGTGGTGATCCACTCCATCGTCGGCAGCCGTTCGATGACCGGCTCGATGACGATCGCCGCGAGGTAATCCCCCGCACCTTTCGCCGCCGTGTCCAGCGCGTCCGCATCGTCGAACGGCACACGCACAATATCGGCGCGCACGCTCTCGGGAACTCCAGCGGCATCACTCGACCAGTCGAGCCACCCGAAATAGCCGCAGGCGATCACGACCGTGCGACCGGTATGTGCACGCGCGATGCGCACGGCCGCGGAAACTCCCTCGGCGCCGGTCTTGAGGAAGCGCACCTGCTCGCCGCATGGAACGAGCTCGGCCAAACGCTCGGCGACGTCGATCTCGAGTACGGGGGACAGGCCGGCGACGTTACCCGTGGTGGCCGCATCGATCACGGCACGCGTCACCACCTCGTCGGCGTATCCAAGCGCGACGGCGCCGAGCGCCATGGTGCAGTCGATCAGCTCGCGTCCATCGGCGGTCTCGATGCGACAGCCGCTCGCGCGAACGAAATGGGTAGGCAGCTCTCCGACGCGTTCGCCGAACAACGCGTTTGGACGTTTGCTGCCTGTTGACGCGCCGCCGGGAATGATCGCGGCGGCCCGAGGGCGCCAGATGTTCTCGTCAGAGCGATCGAAGTCGAGGATGGCCATCGCGATACAAGAACGCGGAGCCCGCGCCGAGCGTCAAGGCCGCCGCCGCGCGCGCTCGAGCGCGCGGGACACCTCGATCGCCATCGCGCGAACCAGATCGATCTCCCGGGCGTCCGGGGCCGCCCGAAAGGTGAGCGACCGGACCGTCCGCAGAACGAGCTCATCGTTTCTCGTCTTGAAGAACTCGATCGCTCGCAATGCCTGCTCGATGTCCGCAAAGAGGCGCTCGAACTGTTCACTCGTGGCAGGCGGTGCGTCCTTGCGCGGGGCGCGGCGCGCTCGCGCGTGCTCGGGAGCGGCGAGGCGCAGTTCGTACATAGCGATCACGGCGGCCTGCGCGAGATTCAGCGATGCGTAGTCGGTGGTCGGAATCGTGACCACCAGGTTCGCGCGATCGAGCGCCTCGTTGTCGAGGCCGCGGTCTTCACGCCCGAAGAGGATGGCGACGTCCCCATCGTCAGTGGACCGCACGAGCTCGGTCGCCGCCTCACGCGGGGCGGCGACGCGGCGCTTCGCTGCCCGCTGTCGAGCGGTGTAGGCGGCGACGAGAACGCATCCGTCGAGCGCGTCCTCGACAGTCTCGCAATGCCGAATGCTCGCGACGAGATCATCGCTGTCGTGCGCCACGAAACGAATGCGTGACGGGTCGTATTCCGCGGGGCGCACCAGGGTCAGCATGGTCAGGCCCATGTTCTTCATCGCCCGCACGACCGCCGCGATATTCACCGGGTCCTGCGGCTCGTGCAGCACAACGCGTACGCGGGAGAGCGGGTCAGTCACGCTCGAGCATGAGCGGGAGAAATCGCGCGGGCGACTGGCGGTCGCCCTGGAGGTATGTCCATCCCCCTCCTCCGCTGAGCACGAGCTGCCCGCGGCGCCGGACACGGCGCTTCGACATTTCGTTCACAAGAACGTCGATCGCGACGGGCACCTCGCGACCGGGGCCGAGCGCCGCGACCGGAATCTCGAAAATCATGGCATATCCGCGAGAGTCGGCAATCCATTGAGCTTCCATCGGCACTTCGGCGCGCATGCCATCCACCGGGCGCACGCGGAGTCGCGGCGCGGGCTCTTCGGGGACGACGAGCCACCCGGCAGGCCGATCCCATCCCCGTGCGGCGACGTACAGCTGCACACCATCGCTATGGATATCAGGATGCTCGTTATCGAGCGCGGGGTCGGGGGCATCCGGCCGCCGAAAGGCGACCTCCGCTTTCTCCACGGACACGGCGATCACCAGATGAACGCCGGTGTTCGAGATCGCGACGACCGCGCGTGGCCGGCCGGCTTCCTCCCAGCTCTCCTCGGATCGACGCCACGAGCTCTCGCCCAGCTCCACCATGAGCGGTGGTGCGCCGGCGCGAACGCGAGGCAGGCTCGCGACCGACGGCGGGCGATCCGATCCGGGCAGGGTGATCGGCCCCGGCTTTGTCTGCACGCGTCGACCGCCCAACTCGATGGAGCTACGTGCCCCTCCGCTGTGCAGGGTGACCGACCATCCGTCATCACGGCGGGCATGCTCGTGGCGCTCATGTTCTCCCCGTTGAACGACGAGCAGCCCATCGCGCACACTGACCCCCGTGACCGCGCGGCCCCAGCTCCACACGCTCGTTATGCTTCCCGCGCTCGCCACGACGCGCACCAGCGAGAACGGTCGCTCGCCTTGCCCCGGCGGGCCCGGCGCGATGGCGCGCCACCACTCCGCCGCATCCGAGGCGGTTATCCATGTCTCGATATCCGGGGCATGGTGAGCGCGCAAACGCACGACCGCCTCGTCAGGCACGGAAGCACATGCGGTGTCGCGCAGAAACGAGAACCCATCGTCCGGTGCCGTGCCCCCGGTGATCGGCGCTGGCGTGAGGTCGAGGCTCAACTCGTCAGGGGGCACGTGAATGGGCAGCTCCGTGCGGACGTCCCTCGTAGCATCCCACTCGAGTCGATCCACGAGATAGTCCGGCATGACGATGACCGATCGACGAGCGCGCACTCCGGGGGCAAGCCCGACGGCCTCGGCCTCCACCCATCCGGCGGCGCCGCGCTCCTCGTGCGCGGCCAGCTGCCCCGAGACTCGCGCCTGCGACGTGCCATCGAAGAGCGGAGCGTTGTGCGCGAGCGTCGAGCGGTACCAATGCAGAGTGGGATCGACATACGAGCCCGTGCCGTAGTCGTCGAGGATGCGGTCCGCTCCTCGCGCGAACAGCACGTTGAGGCGGTCGGGATGCCCGTGGCCGCCGCCGGTGTGACCATAGTCGAGCGCCACGTACGTCCGCCCCTCATCACGTCGAAAGACGGCGAGGCCCTGCCCCTCGAGCAACGCCGACCGCGGAGCCGTGCGTGGAGCCTCCGGAAGCGAGGGGCGTGCGAAGAGCAACGCGCGCCAACCGAGATCGGCTCGTGTGAGCGATGACGCCTCCTCGTGAGGCTGCGTGTCCGCCGCACTTCGCCATCGACCGGTATCGCGGCGCGGCACGTCATCTCGGTAGAGCCGGGCGAGCGCGGCCGCGAGCCGCGGATCGTCTCGTCGCGCCAGGCCGAGCTCGAAGCTCTCGGCGAATCGCCATTGCCTGAGCGAGATCGCGTACTGTGAATCCCGGCGCGACGGAATCGTCAGGTCGGGGAGCGCGGTGACCAGCGGGAGCGCGAATCCCTCCTCGAACCGCCTCACGAGATCCGCCGACAAGGCCACGCCGGCCTGCTCGGTGAGCATGAGGCCGAACCACAACCCGCGATGGGCGAACACGTGATAGTTTTCGCCCTCGTACCACGAGCCATCAGGGAGGAGACCCCGCGTCAGGTGGGCCGTGACTCCGGATGGCCCGTGAATCGCCTCCTCGATCATGCTCGGATCGCCGAGAAGCCGTCCGGCCGCGAGCAGCGTCGCCGCGTTCCATACTTGCCGGTTGGAATCGCCTTCGTCGAACGACGCGATCAGCTCAACGCTGGGCACGATCACCCGCTCTCGCACGCGAGTGCCGAGTGCGATAGCGCGTCCGCTGCTTTCGAGCAGCGACAGTGAGAGCGCCACCTGCAGCAGCCATATCGATTCGAGATAGGTGCTGAAGAACGGCCGCGTCGGACCGAGCGCGTTGTCGCGATTGGGATACTGGAGGTAGCGCTCGACGTAGCCGTCGAGAATGTGCTCGGCGAGTTCCGCCAACGTGACGTCGCCACGCAGCGCGTGGAGCGTGGCCGCGTGCACCGCGCGCTCGGCCAGCCACAGCTGGTACGACATGATCCACCACAGGTAGTCACGATCGCGTCGATATACCGCCCCGCATCTCGGACAGGTGTGCTCACGCGGAGAGAACGGGTCGAACCGAAGCAGCATCCCGTCGCGAACGCAGCGCCCCCCGTCGCGCGACAGCAGCGCCTTCTCGTGAGGCACCTCGAAGCCTTCGCGCAACACGCGATCGAGATCGGCGAGCAACGAGTCCGCCAGCGGAGCGAGCGGGCCGGCGGCGATCGCGCGACGCCCCAGGAGCGAGGCGTTGTCGAGAAGCAGCGTCATGGTCCGAGGCGCCACAGGGCGAGTGTCGCCAGCTCGCCGCGCAGATCCATCCGCACGCCTTGTAATCGACGTGACAGCCCTTGAAGCCCGCGTGCGTGGTACAGCCACGCGACCGGCATCTCGCGGTCGAGCTCACGCTGCACGTCGCGCCAAGTCTCACGCCGCTCCGCGTCGCTTCCGACGTTGCGCGCGCGTTCGAGCAGGTGGTCGAGCCGCGTGGTGTGAAAGCCCGCATAGTCGAGCGCGCCGCCGGCCAGGCGCGAATCGAACATCGACGAGAGATATGCCAGAGCAAGGTCGCCGGGCACGCCGGTGAGGATGGCGTCGAAGCGCTTCTCCAGCGCGCGTGCCTCGGCGAGGAACGCACCCATCTCTCGCTGCCGGATCTCCATGCGCACGCCAATCTGCGCGAGATCCGCCTGAATGAGCTGCTCGGCCGCGTTGTCGGCACTGCCGACCGTCAGCAGCTCGAAGCGTAGCGGCGTCGTTCCGCGACGGCGTACTCCATCCGGGCCGCGAACCCAGCCGGCACTGTCGAGCAGGGCCGCCGCCTGCGCGGTATCACGTCGCGGTGCCCCCGACACGGCGAATGGGTGATCGGGTGATACCGGTCCCGCGGCTGGCGTCGCGAATCCCGCCAGGGCAGCCTCGATGATCCGACCGCGGTCGATGGCGAGCGCCACCGCGCGACGCACCCGCGCGTCGTCGAACGGCGGTCGGTGCGGGTTGAAGACGATCCCGTAGGCGACGAGAACCGGGTAGTCGACGATGCGCAGCGCCGGATCCGCGGCGGCCAACGTCGCCATCGATGGTGAGATTCCGGCGAGATCGAGCTCGTGGCTCACGAGCCCCGCGAACTTCGTCGACGCCTCATCGACGACCGCGACCACGATGCGCTCGAGTGCCGGCGGCCCACCTAACGATGCGGCGAACTCGTCGTTTCGCGCGAACGTCCAGCGCTGGCCAGGCCGGCGGTCGACGAAGCGAAAGGGCCCGTTGCCGGTGGGGCGATCGCCGAACGGCGCGCGGCGCAGATCCGCTCGCGGAACGTGCTCGAGGAGATGCGCCGGCGCGATCGGCTGCTCGCACAGCACGAGCGGGAATTGCGACTGCGGGCGGTGGAACCGAATGACCACGGTGGAATCATCGGGTGCGTCGACGCGCTGCACGGTCGCCAACTCCGCATACCGCGGTGAGCCCGTGGACGGATCGGCGACCGCCTCGAGGGTGAATCGCACGTCGCGCGAGGTCGTGGGATGACCGTCATGCCACCGAACGTCGGAGGCGAGACGAAGCTCGAGCGCCCTCCGGTCGGGCGACCACGACCACGAGCGCGCGAAATACGGAGCCGGCTCGAGCGCGTCGTCGTAGCGGGCGAGCGTGACGAACAGCGCGTAGCGTTGAATCTGTCTGGCCAGCGGATGGAGGGTGACCAGCGGGTTGGCCGACTCCAGGTCTGCACCCGACGCGATGACCACGGTGTCGGAGCGGCGAGCCGGACCCGTGCACGCAAGCGCGCCACAAAGTGCGAGCGCGACGGTTGACGCGCTCCCCCGCACGGACATCATCACGCCATGCGCAACGTCATTCGACGGCTCGTGGACGCGGCCGCGCTCTTCTGGATCGTGCTCACCATCACGTTCCTCCTCGCGCGCGCCGCGCCTGGCGATCCCGCAACGCTGCTCGTCCCTCCCAATGCGAGCGCCGAGGACCGGGCGCGCCTCCGCGCCGAGCTCGGGCTCGATGCGCCGATGATCGTACAATATGCACGATGGGCCGGTGGCGTGTTCAAGGGCGACCTGGGTGAGAGCTTCGCGCGCCGAGCCCCCGTGCGTGCGGTGCTGGCCGAGGCGATCCCCGTCTCGGTGGGACTCGGCGCGGCGTCGCTCGCGCTCACCTTCATCGTTGGCGTCGCGCTCGGGATGTACCAGGCGACGCGACGCGGCACACTCTCCGATCGCGCGCTCACGGTCGCGACGACCACCGTATACGCGGCGCCGAGCTTCTGGCTCGCGCTTGCGCTGATCGCCACGTTCACCTACGGCGCGGCGCGGTGGGGCTTCCCCGCATGGCTCCGATTGCCCGCGTTCGGCATGCGCGACCCGGCCTCGGAGGCGACCGGATTCGGTGCGCTCGCCGATCTCGCGCGGCACGCGATCCTGCCCGTCTTCACGCTCGCCGCGATTGGCGCCGCGGGCATTGCGCGCTACTCGCGCACGATCGCGGCGGATTTGCTCTCACAGGACTTCGTGCGCACCGCGCGCGCAAAGGGCGTGACGCGCGGGCGTGTGTACGGAAGGCATGTGCTCGCGAATGCGTGGCCGCCGCTCGTGGTGCTGTTCGCGCTCGCGCTTCCCGGGTTGCTCGCGGGATCCGTCTTCGTCGAAGGCGTCTTCGCGTGGCCCGGCATGGGGCGTGTCACGCTCGCGGCCGTGTCGGCCCGGGATTATCCGGTGATTCTCGGCGCCACGGGCGTGTATGCCGCGGCAGTCATCCTCGCGAATCTCGCCGCCGACCTCGCCCTCCCCTTCCTCGATCCGAGGCGCCGCACGTGACGGCGCGCGTCAGTCGCGATGTCGCCGTCCCACTGATCGCGCTCGCTGCGCTCGCGTTGGCCGCGATTGCGATACCGATGCTCGCCGCGGACGATCCGCGCGCCATGGGCGATGTCGTCGCGCAGCGCTTCCTCCCGCCGTTCGCTGTCGATCGGCAAGGTGACCTCCACCTGCTCGGCACCGATCGCTTCGGACGGGACATCCTGGCACGCACGATGCTCGCGGCTCGCATCTCCCTCGTGATCGGTGTCCTCGGCTCACTCCTCGCCGGCGCGGTGGGCATCTTCCTCGGCGCGATCGCGGCGTGGCGCGGCGGCATCGTCGACCGGCTCCTCATGGGAGCGGCGGATGCACTTCTCGCCATCCCGCGCCTGATCCTGCTTCTGGTCTGCGCTGCGCTCTGGCGACCTGGAACCCTGACCGTCGTGGCGGTGCTCGCGGCGACGGGATGGATGGCGGTCGCGCGACTCGTTCGCGCAGAGGTGCTCGGCATCCGGGCCAGACCGTTCGTCGAGGCGGCCTCCGCGCTCGGCGCCACGCCACCCCGCATTCTCTGGCGTCACGTGCTGCCTAACGCGCTCGGGTCCGCCATCGTCGCCATGACGCTGGGCGTGGGCGGGGCGATCCTGCTCGAGAGCGGTCTCTCCTTCCTCGGCCTCGGCGTTCAACCGCCGCAGCCCAGCTGGGGGAACATGATCGCGGATGGGCGGGATGCCATCGTGATCGCGCCATGGGTCGCTCTGGCGCCGGGTCTCGCGCTCATCGCGACGGTCGTCGCTTCGACCTTTCTCGGTGACGCGCTCCGCGACCGCCTCGCGGGCGAAGGCGTGAGCACGCTGCGCGATCGCGCCTAACGCACGAGCACGGTCACAACTTCGGCGGGAGCGACGCTCACCTCGACGCGCCCGTTTCGGACCGCCAGCCCATCCCCTGGCCGCTCGTCCAGCCGGGAGCTGCGCGCCTCTCGCACCGGCCAGCCACAGCGCCACACTCCGGCAACGGTTCGCGAGCTGACGTTCACGCATCGCAGCACGGTCCACTCCCCGTCCTCGCTCGTCTTGCACGCGAGAAATCGCAGCCCCTCGCCGTCGAGCGACACTCCAACCACTCGCTTGAGGGTGTCTGTCGCCGACCGGAGCGTCGTACCCGTCATCGGGAGCAGTACATCGTCGGCCGCGCGCTCCACGGCGAGCACCGCGTCATCGCGCACGGCGCTGTGCGTAAGGACCCCGAATCGGGCGCGAAATGGGCCGAGCATCTGGGCCCGTGGCGTCGGCGTTGGCCAGCCCGCATGTCCAGGGCGTTCCGGGAGGTCAATGCGGGAGAGCTCGCCGACGCATCGCAGAACCGTAACGGCGACAGCGCCGTCGGGCATCGCCTCGTATTCTCCCAGTCCGTCGGAGATCACTGACATCCCGTGCGTATCGCCGAGCCGGCAGACCCATCGTCCGAGTGGGGCTGTCGGCGGAATGACTTCCATTGCCTCCGTGCCGTTCGGCTGCGCGCGCGTTTCGCGCATCACGGGCCCGAACATCGCGTCGGCCAGCGTCGCTCCACCACGAATGCCCGTCGCGAACACGATCCGCAGGCGGTGGTCGCGAGCCCGGTTCACGCCGCGAACGCCGATCTTCACGATAGGTGATTCCGCGTCGACCGTCAGGATGACGTCGACATTGCTCGTGACGACCGCCTGCGATCGACCGTGCCGGCTCGATGACGCGGGCACGTCCAGCGCAAAGCGGAGGCGGATCGACCCGCGCAAAGGGCAATCGAGTATCGACCGCGAGCCCAGGAAGCGGGCCGGGCTAATCGGTTCCCCGATGGGTGAGTGCGTGTACAAGTCGCCTGCGTCCCCAATGTCCTCGAAACGAAGCAAGGGACCGTGCTCGCGGCCGGTCGCCACATCCGTCACCCTCACGTCGCCGCGGTCGTCGATCGCGAGGCGGATGACGCCGTTGTCGAGCGACTCGTCGGTCGCCCGCACGACAGCTGTCGGGACGGATGGGAATCGGGCCTCCCCGCCTCGAAACGCATTATCGAGTGGGAGCGGCACGAGTCCGTAGCCGGGCAGCTCTACCCAGGCAAGGCACCGCAGGACCTCGACGCGGTCGTTGTCGGGGTAATGGCGCGGCGACTCGATGCGATCCGAGCGAACCGTTCTGTCGATGACCTCCCACAGCACGCCATCGAGCATCAGGGGCTCGAGCGAGCGCTCGTGAGGCATCACGCCCGCCGATCCAGGTCCCACCGGCTCGTGATCGAGAAATCGTATGACATCGATCTCGGCGACGCCGGCGCGCGATCGCGCCGAAGGATTGCGCAGGATGAGCTGCGGCTGCCACCTGTCGGACGCAGTTCGGGCGCTCGCCGGATCATGCCCGACGAGGTCGAGGATGGAGTCGGCGACGATGCCGCGTGCCTCGACCTCGGCGGCCTCAAAGCGTGCGTCGGCGGCCTTCGCGACGTCATCACCGGAACACCCGCACAGGGTGTCGTGCGGATGACATTCGAGCAGAGTGCGCCACGCCGAGCGAACAAGCGGCGCCCGGTCTCGCCCGCCTCGCGCGGCGGCGATCGCCGACCACGGCTCCGCCTCACGAGTGAGCAGGCGCTCCACACGTGCGTTGCGCCGCTTCTGGTAGGTACGCGAGGACCAGGTGCCCGGCACGGTCCAGGTGTAGCCGGGCGAATAACGCAGCTCGCCCTGGATCTCGGGCAGGGCCGCTGTCTTCGCCGCGGCGTCGACAAAGGAGCTCGCAAACGCCGACAACGAGCTCGCCCGGACGCGCTCAGGCTCCGCTACCAGCGCGAGGACCCCGAGCGCCTGCTCGAGCCCCGCCTGACGAGCGTGGTGATCGGCTCCGTTGAGCACCAGGAGCACGTTCGTCCGCGCGCGAGACGTCAGTACGTTGCGGAGCCCACGCCACCGCGCGCGTGCCTGCGCCTCATTCGTGGGAAGGTTGGCGCCGTACTCGTACCCGGCAGGAGGTAGGTGATGGACCAGGACAGATGCGCCGTCGAGAGCGCGCCAGCGAAACGCATCGCCCGACGGCCAGGCAACGCCGCCGAGCCCCCGCCAGAGGATGATCAAGGGAAAACCGAATCCGGCCGCCAGCGTGGGGAGATCGGCGGGGTGGCCAAAGGAGTCCGGGCAATACAGGACCCGCGGGGGAACACCGCCCCGCGCACGCACGGTGCGAATGCCGAGGAGGAGGTTTCGCGCGAGCGCCTCACCCGAGGCGATCAGCTCATCGGCGAGCACGAACCAGGGGCCCGCTTCGAGCGCGCCGCGCGCCAGCATCTCGCGCAGATCGCCTTCTCGATCGGGGCGAACGGCGAGATAGTCCTGCAGCAGCACCGCCTGCCCGTCGAGCAGGAACGGACCGTCGGGTCGCGGCTCGTCGAGCAGCTCGTCAATCAGCTCGACGAGCCGCTGGCGAAATCGAGCGAACGGCAGGTACCACTCGCGGTCCCAGTGCGTATGAGAAACCACGTGCACATCGAATGGACCGGAGGCGCTCATGAGCGAGGAGAATGGACAAAAAAAGGGCGGCCGATGTCGGCCGCCCTTGTGCATTCGTCTGCGTCAGACCACCGGTCTCCGGCCCGTCACGAGACGGTAGACGATCACGACGAGCGCGATCACCAGGAGAATGTGGATGATGCTGCCGACGTTGGCCACGAAGGCACCGAGGAGCCAAAGAATGAGCAGGATGATGGCGATCGTCCAGAGCATGGCGTGCCCCCTGAGGAAAGTTGTGTCCTGTGCCGCGCGCCGGTCGTAAGAGCAACAGGCATGCCCAGCGTGGTCGTCATCCCGCGCCAAATAATTCGGTCTGCGGCGCGCCTCCGGCACGTGATGGTGGATACGTCACCTGGCCGTTCGAGACCCGGGCGAAGTCGGTGAGGGCGTGGGGGCTCGTCGATGCATCGAGGACGTGACGAACCTCACAACCCCGGGCCACGAGTGCGTCGGAGATCAGCGAGCGGTGGCACCTCCAGGGAACCGCTTCCGCGCACATGATGGTCGTTGGGCACTGCGCCGCCGTGGCGATGAGACCTTCGATGGCGTCGCGGAACATCGGAGTCGACATGTGGTCGGCGTACGCGCGGAAGCTCTCGTTCCGCCAGGCGGCATTCGGAGAATCCGGGCGTGGACGACGGCGCCCGCCGAGGTCGGGCGCGTGCGCGTAGGCGATGCCGTTCGACGCGAGCGACGCCGCCAGGGCGTCACGATCGAAGTGTGGGAACCGTCGAGACGCGGGGAACGCGCGCACATCGACCAGTGCCCGAATTCCCTCGCGCCGGAGGAGTGCGAGAAAATCCTCGATCGATCGCGTCGAATGTCCGATCGTGTAAACGACGCCCGTCACTCCGCCAGATCTCTCGTGCGCTCCGTGGTCCGCTCGACTTTACGCTCGACGGGCCGCTCGCGTTCGTCTCTCGTCCGCGCATGGTGCTCCGCGAGGTGATGCGCCGATTGCCGTCCGAGCAGAATGCGCGTCGCACGAACATCGTGACCGACGTCGATCAAGAGGATCGCGAGATCTCCACTCGCCCAGAGCAGGCCAGCCAGGACGATCAGCCGGCTTCCCTCGGCGAGGAGCGTCGGGATCGCGGCGCGGCCCTGCATCGTTATGCCCGTCACCGCTTCCGCGATGAGGAGCAGCACGAGGATGAGCGCCATCAAGCGGAAGAGCTTCGCCACGTAGCGGAGGCCTACGTACGGCTCCAGATCGGCCGCGCGCACGTGCATCACCGTCTCCGCTCCGGGACGCCGGTGGTCGGCGCCATCGCCAGCGGCGTCCGCCGGACCGAGCGGAGGGGCCCCACAGTGCTGGCAGGCGGTGGACAGATCCGGGCGCGGCTTGCCGCAGGCCGGACACTGCCCTGCGGCCGCCGCGGCCATGTCATGCGCTTCACGTGTGGATGTCATCAGCTGTCTCCTGTGCCGATCCATCGGGCGCGAAAGCCCCGAGTATCGATGTGCGTGAATGGCCCGTGGCCGGGTGCTGCCGGATACACGCCGGCGCCGCCGACGAGTCGCGGATGGTTGCGTTCGACGCGGTCGACAGCGTCCTGAATCACACGGGCGTCGCCAATGTTCACGCGACCATCGCCGTTCAGGTCGTCCATGCTGCCGTTGCCGTCGTTGTCGATGTAGATGTCTGCCGCGTCGCCGTACATGTGACGGCTCAGCGACGCCCGCCCCCGCGGGTCGCCGCCCGAGCGATTGTACATCGGGGTGCGAAAGCCGCTCAGCACCTTCACGCCCTCCGTGCGAATCCCCAGCGTGCGAAGCTCCGCCAGCACCAGCTCCAGCTTGTCGAGAAGCCGCGTCTCGAGCACGAGATATTTCGGCCAGACGTCGAACTGGTTCTTGGTGAGAAAATCCCCGAGCCGAAAGTGCTCGCTCACGGGCGTGTTCCGATTCTCGAGTGTCACCTCGATGAAGCCGCGCGGCGGCGCATAACGAGCCCGCTTTCTCGACCGCTCGCTCGGCCAGCTGCCGAGGTAGTACAGCCCGATGCGCCCGCGCTGCTTCGCGCTGAAGGGAGTGAGCGTGATGACGTTGAAGTCGGTGAGCGGGCGGATCGCATCGCCAATCCTGACCGCCACGCGCCACATCCCCGGCGCTTCGGGCGCCGGGATCACCACCGAATCCGCCGTCGCCGTGTCGATGATCTCGCCCGCCGAGTAGTGGACAGAGGTGCCCGGTGGCAGGGAGTCGGCGCCCAGCGGTGCGCCGGACTCTCGGAACTGCACGCGCAGACGGCCACTCTCGCCGCGCAATGGGAGAAGCGCGGTCAAGGCGGCATCGGTGAGGTAAGCCGCGGTCGGCGCGTCGGCGCTCGTGAGCCCGCTCGTGATCGCCGCCGTGACGCGCGTGGGCGCGGCCGGATCACCCGTCCGTGCGGACGCGGTCGCGACGGACCATGTCCACCCAACGACGAACGTGAGCAGCAGGGCCGCGCCCGCGATGTCGAAGACGCGCTCGGCACGCGGGGAGACTCCAGCCCGGTGCCAGCGACTCGCCGGGGCGGCCGGCAGGTGCAGCGCGACCTCCAGGTGATCGAGGATGCGATGGGCCGCGCCCGTTGACCTCATCGCCGCGTCCGTGGATGTTGAAGGACTGGAGTCTGCTCTCGCACACGGAACTGCATGGACACCCTCATAGACCTGTGGCACCGCCTTACCGATGTCGAAGCCATCGTCCGCTGGGGCGGCTACGTCGGGCTCACCACCATCGTGTTCGTCGAAACCGGACTCCTCGTCGGGTTCTTCCTTCCCGGCGACTCACTCCTGGTAACCGCCGGGCTGCTCTCCTCACAGCCTGATTTCGGGCTCAACGTCTACCTGCTTGGCCTCATCCTGTCGGCCGCGGCGATCGCGGGCGACCAGGTCGGATACTACATCGGCCGAAAAACCGGACCGAGGATCTTCACCCGTGAGGACTCGCGTTTCTTCAACAAAAGGCACCTCTACCGCGCGCACGAGTTCTACGAGAAGCACGGCGGCAAGACCATCGTTCTCGCGCGATTCATGCCAATCATCCGGACGTTCGCGCCCGTCGTAGCGGGGGTCGCGGAGATGCGCTACCGCGATTTCGTGGTCTTTAACGTCTTTGGCGGCCTGCTCTGGGTATGGAGCATGCTGTTCACCGGCTACTTCCTCGGCCGCTGGATTCCGGGGATCGGTGAGCACATCGAAAAGGTTATTCTGGTGGTGATTTTCCTGTCGATCCTGCCAGGAATCATCCACTGGTGGAAGGAACGCCGGCGTCCGCCCGTCACCGTTGGTCCGAGCACGACCCCTGACGCCTGACGCGGCCCGGCGCGCGCAATTCACGATTGGCCCGGAGAACGACCTCATGGCACACACGCTTCCCGCTCTGCCGTACGATTTCGCCGCGCTCGAGCCGCACATCGACGCGAAGACGATGGAGATCCATCACGGCAAGCATCACCAGGCGTACGTCACCAATCTCAACACGGCGCTCGACAAGGCGCCCGAATTCAAGGACAAACCACTCGAGGAGCTGCTGAAGGATTTGAACAAGGTCCCCGAAGCGGTTCGTAGCGCCGTGCGGAACAACGGCGGCGGCCACTGGAACCACTCGCTCTTCTGGGTGCTCATGGGGCCAAAGGCAGGCGGCGAGCCGAGTGGCGCGCTCGCCAAAGCGATCGACCAGAGCTTCGGCGGCTTCGCGAAGTTCAAGGAGCAGTTCGCGGCGGCGGGTACCGGCCGCTTCGGATCCGGCTGGGCGTGGCTGCTGCGCGACGGGAGCAAGCTCACGATCACGAGCACGCCGAACCAGGATAACCCGCTCATGGAAGGCAAACGCGCCGGCGACGTGCTCCTCGGGCTCGATGTGTGGGAGCACGCGTACTACCTGAAGTACCAGAATCGCCGGCCAGACTACATCGCCGCGTGGTGGAACGTAGTCAACTGGCGCGAGGTGGAGAAACGGTTTGGGAAGACCTAAGGGATCGAGGGCGGTCGAAGGGATCGACGGGGCCGAAGGGGTGGAAAGGCGCCGCGGCTTCGCCGCGGCGCTCATCTGATGAGCAAACGGCGGCGCAACGCGCCGCCGTTTGCATACCATCCCGTCGATCCCTTCGATCCCTTCGATCCCCGGCCTCCGAGCTACTCCCCCTCGAGATACGTATACCCCTCCAGCCCCGCCACATAGTCCGCGATGAACGCGTTCGCTTCCTCGCGCGACAGGTTCTTCGCCGCCGTCACCTTCCGGCGAAACGTCGCCAGCAGGTCGGAGGCGCGGAACTGCACGTAGTTCAGGACTTCGGTGACCGTGTCCCCGTGAACCATGTCGGTCACCTCGTAGCCGTTAGGCGCGAGGCGGATGTGGACGGCGTTCGTGTCGCCGAACAGGTTGTGGAGGTCGCCGAGGATCTCCTGGTAGGCGCCCGTCAGGAAGAAGCCGAGGATGTACGGCTCACCCTCGCGCCAGGGGTGGAGCTCCAGGCTCGGCTTTCCTTTCCGTCCCCCCGTGAAGCGGTCGATCTTCCCGTCCGAATCACACGTCATGTCCTGCAACGTCCCGCGACGGACGGGTGCTTCGTCGAGGCGGTGGATCGGCACGATCGGAAAGAGCTGGTCGATCGCCCAGCTGTCGGGGAGCGACTGGAAGACGGAGAAGTTGCAGAAGTAGCGATCCACGAGCGTCGACTCGACTTCGGGGAGCAGGTCGGCGTACTCCTCGCGGTCGAGCTGCGCGAGCTTGGCGATTTCGTTGACGGTCGCGGTATAGAGCTGATCGGCCATCGCGCGCCCGCGCAGGGAAAGCACGCCGCTCTTGAAGAGCTCGTGCGCGCGCTCCTTCGCGAAGGTCGCGTCGTGATACACCTCGCGCACGCTCTTCGTCGAGATCGTGTCGTAGCCTTCGCGCAGCTCGTGAAGGACGAGATGATCCTCCTCGGTGGGCGTCGGCGGTGACACCGCGACCGCCGTCTCGACGTCGATCACGTTGACCAGCAGCAGTGCGTGATGCGCCGTCAGTGCACGGCCCGATTCCGAGATGATGTGCGGCATCGGGAGGCCCTGCTCCCGGCATGCCTCGCCGATCGTGTAGATGACGTCGTTCGCGTATTCCTGCAGCGTGTAGTTGACGCTCGAGATCACCGTCGTCCCTGAGCCGTCGTAGTCCACACCGAGACCACCGCCGACATCCACGTGCGTGATGTTTACGCCAAGCCCGCGCAGCTCGGCGTAGAACCGCGACACCTCGGCGAGGCCCGCCTTGATATAGCGGATGTCGGTGATCTGCGATCCCAGGTGGAAGTGGATCAGCCGCAAAATGTCCAGCCGCCCAATCGCCGAGAGCTTGTCGATCATCTTCACGAGCTCGCTCGACGAGAGACCGAACTTCGATTTCTCGCCGCCGCTCTTCGCCCACCGGCCGAATCCCTCTGACGCCAGCTTGATCCGCACACCGGCGGTGGGCTGCACCCCGAGCTCGTCGGCCGCCTCGAGCAGCACGTCGAGCTCCGAGAGCTGCTCGATGACGACGAACACCTGATGGCCGAGCTTCTGCCCCATCAGGGCCAGCCGCATGAACTCGGTGTCCTTGTATCCGTTGCAGACGATCGTGTGATCGGTGCTCTCACGCAGCGCCAGCACCGCCTGCAGCTCCGGCTTGCTGCCGCACTCCAGCCCGACGCCGTGCGGTGCGCCGAACTGCACGATCTCCTCGACGACGTGCCGCTGCTGATTGACCTTGATCGGGTAGACGGTGGTGTAGCTGCCCTCGTAGCCGAACTCCTCGATCGCGGCGCCGAACTTCTGGCTCAGCGACTCGATGCGCGAGCGCAGGATCTCCGAGAATCGGATCAGGAGCGGGAGCCCCACGCCCTGCTGCTCGAGGTCGCGCGCGAGCTCGAAGAGGTCCAGCTCGCGTTCCGGATGCGCCTTGTCCGGGCGGACGACGACGTGCCCGTCGGCGTTGATGTCGAAGTAGCCGAGTCCCCACCCTTCGATGTTGTACAGCTGGCGGGAGTCGTCGATCGTCCAACTGCGCGATGGAACGGAAGCCGGGGGACGCTCAGCGATTCGGGTTGCCATGATTCGCGAAAAGTAGTGGGGCGAGCGGCCGAACGGCAGCGCCGTTACGGGTAGAGAAGCGACTCACGCCACGCGTTGCCCTCTCTCGTGAAGAGTCTCCGTTCGTGCAGCCTGCTCGGGCGACTCCGCCAGAACTCGACGCGCGCCGGGATGACACGGTAACCGCTCCAGTGAGGCGGCCGCGGCACATCGCGCCCCGCGAAGCGCTTCTCCATCGCCGCGAATCGCGCGTCCAGGTCACTGTCGTGCGCGATCGGCTCGCTCTGATCCGAGGCCCACGCGCCGATCTGGCTGCCGCGTGCCCGAGTGGCGAAGTACTCGTCGGCCTCCGCGTCGTCCACCTGCTCGGCGACTCCCTCGATGCGCACCTGCACCTCCAGCGGCTGCCAGTGGAAGGTGAGCGCCACCCGTGGATTGGCATCCAGCTCGCGTCCCTTCCTGCTGCGCAGGTTCGTGTAGAACACGAAGCCTCGGTCATCCACCGCCTTCAGAAGCACGAGCCGCGCCGATGGCTGTCCGTCGGGGCCGACTGTCGACAGCGTCATCGCGGTCGGCTCCGGCAGTAGCGTGCGGTCGAGGGACTGCGCCGCCGCCAGCAGCGAGCGGAAATGCTCGATGGGATCCATGAAGGGCGGTTGGTGGTCGTTCGGTCTCGCGCGCGAGCGATCCGACAGAACATCTTCATGCGAACGATGGCGACCCCTTCCCTTTTCACGCAACGCGCGCAGGCGCGAGGGCGCATCCGCTCGTGACGAGTCCGGGATGGCGCGAGCGTCTCCTCGCGCTCGCCGCGGGGGTCGAAGGCAAGCTCGACGCCGTGATGGCCAGACGGGCGGAGCGAGGAGGGCGGGACCCGCTCGTGATTCATGCCTATCGAGGCTACGGCACGCAGTCGCGGATCCGAATCCGCGGGCGCGTCCTCGAGGATGACGCCATCCCGGCCGCGAGCGAGCGCGATTCGGCCTGGCGCAATGCGCTGAGCGCGCTGCGGCGCTTCGAGAGCGACGAGGTCCCCGGCGCGCGCGTGCGCGTCCAGCTCGCGGGCGCCACCCAGGAGCTGGTGACGGACGCGGAAGGCTACTTCGATACCTGGATCGTCCCGCGTGATGCGCTGCACGCCGACAAGCTCTGGCACGATGTCGCGATGGAGGTGCTCGCGCCGCGTCATCCCGTTCACCGATCACCGACCGCCATCGGTCGTGTTCTGGTTCCGCCGGCGACGGCGAAGCTCGGGATCATCAGCGACCTCGACGACACCGTCGTCCAGACTGGCGCCACCGACCCGCGCGCCCTGCTTCGCTCGGTCTTCCTCGCCAACGCGCGAACGCGCCTGCCGTTCCCGGGCGTCGCGGCCCTGTATGGGGCGCTGCAGGACGGTGTGGGTGGGGGGCAGAACAACCCGGTCTTCTACGTCTCGAGCAGTCCGTGGAATCTGTACGACGTGCTCTCGGAGTTCCTGGCGCTGCGCGGGATACCCGAGGGCCCGCTCCTGCTACGGGATTGGGGGCTCACCGAGCGGGAGCTGCTGCCGACGTCGCACGGCTCGCACAAGATCGAGGCGATTCGCGCGATCGTCGAGCTCTATCCCACGCTGCCGTTCCTGCTGATCGGTGACTCCGGTCAGGAAGATCCGGAGATCTACCGGGAGATCGTCGCGCAGTACCCGTCGCGCATTCTCGCGATCTATATCCGCAACGTCACGCCGGACGCATCGCGCGCGGAACGCATCCGCGCGCTCGCTCGTGAGGTGGCGGCGGCCCGCAGCGAGCTGCTGCTCGCCGCCGACAGCGGGGAGGTCGCGGCGCACGCGGGAGACCGCGGCTGGCTCGACTCCGCGGCCCTCGAGCGTGTTCTCGCAGAGGTTCGCGGCGGCTGATCTGGTTCAGGAATCGCCGTCGAGCACGTTCCCGAGAATTCCGAGCACGCCACCCTCCTCTCGCCGTGCCCCTCCCGCGCGGGGCGCCGCGGCGATGATGCGGTCGGCGAGCCGTGAGAAGGGCAGCGTCTGAAGAATCACGCGGCCGGGGCCCGTTAGGCGCACGAAAAACAGCCCCTCACCGCCGAACAGCGCCGTCTTCACTCCCTTCACCATTTCGATGCTGTAGTCCACCGACGGCTGAAACGCGACGAGGCATCCGGTGTCCACGCGGAGCGGTTCACCCGCCGTGAGGTCGATGGAGTGCAGCGTGCCGGACGCGTGGAGAAACGCCAGGCCGTCACCGGTGAGCTTCTGAAGGATGAAGCCCTCCCCACCGAAGAACCCCGCGCCAATGCGCCGGTTGAGCGCAATGCTGACATCGATGCCGCGCGCGCCGCACAGGAAGGCGTCCTTCTGCGCGATCAACGTTCCACCCCAGTCCTTCAGATCGATCGGCTGAATCTTCCCGGGGTACGGCGACGAGAAGGCGACGTCGCGGCGTTGGTGCGATTGGTTGGCGAACAGCGTGATGAAGAATGACTCGCCCGTCAGCATTCGCTTTCCCGCGCCGAGGAGCTTGCCCATCAAGCCGCCGCCAGCGCCGGTCGGGTCGAGGGTCGTCGCCATCTCGATCCCGTCCTGCATGTACATCATGGCGCCGGCCTCGGCGATCACGCCTTCCCCGGGATCGAGCGTGACGATAACGGCCTGCAGGTCATCGCCGATGAGCCGATAGTCGATCACGTCCGCTGGCATGCGGTCTCCTTCGAGTGACGTTCCGAGGAAGTTGGCGCGATGCATACGCGACGCAAAGATGTAGGCGGGACACCGGGGGATGTCACCCCCGGATGCAATCGCGCCCCGCGCAAGAGACGGGGCGCTCGTCATGCTCCGACCGCCGACTCAGGCCCTCAGGGTGACGGGCGAGGGCGGCGCGCTGCCGAATCGATCGGCGTGAGCTCGAATTCGCCGTCCGGCAGCATCTGCTTGATCTGCTGATCGAGCGGATCGCGGCTTCGACGGGATGGGACGTTGACTTCCTGCGACGATTCGCGAGTGGCTGGCGGGCGTCCGATCAGGAGCGCCACGGAATCGCGAACCGACGCGGCGAGGGCCGAGTCCGCGCGACGCTTCGCCTCACGAGAGACCGTCTTCGGCCTCACCGGCCGTTTCACTTCGCGCGTCGGCGGCGCGGTCACTCCCCGCGACTCCGTCACGCCACCGCGACTCATCGCGGCCGCCGCGGCACCGGCCGACACGAGCATCGCGAGCAGGACGATGAACTTTCGCCCACCGCGTGACTTCGAGCTCGACGCACGCGGCTGGCGGCGCCGTGGCGGACGTTGCACACGGCGAGGTGTGCTCGATCGCGGCGCGGGTCGCGGCGGAGGCGGTGCGACCGGCGGGGGCGGCGCAGGACGCGGAGGCGGAGCCGCGGGAATTGGAACGAGCTCGACGCCCGCTCCCTCGACCGAGCTTGGCTCTACGGGGTGTGGTGCCTCGGGAAGTGGCGGCGGTGCGGCCGGCGGCGTCTTCCGTCGCGGCACGATCTCGTCCGTCGAGTCGTCCATCGAGATGCGCGGCAGCTGCTGCATCGGAGACAGCAATTTCACCGTCGGCGGCAGCGGGGGCGCCGGAGGCTCGGGTGGCGTGGCTCCAATGATATCCAGGCCGAGCGTCTCGCCGAGAAAAATCGCGGGATCCGATGTCTGCGGCGAACGAGGCGCGGGCGTCTTCGGCTTTGCTCGCAAGCTGGCGGGCGTTGGATGTGGCGCGAAGACATCCTGGCTCGGCGTAGGCCTCGCCGCCGGCGGTGCTGCGGGGGGTTCGACTGACGGCGGAGCTATCGGTGTAGCCGATGGCGTGGTCCGGAGAATTTCGAGCGGCGTCTCCTGCGGAGTGCCTCTCGGCGTACCACGAGGTGTCGACAGCGGCATGAGCCCGGCCGTCGCCGCCGTATGTCCCCGGAGCGTCGTCGCGCGCTGTCGCGCGCTCTGCTCCTCATCGCGCTTTCCGAGACGACCGAGCACGTCGGCAAGCAGCTCGAGGGCCGCCGCCCGGGCGGCCTCGTTAGGTGGCTGCTCGCTGTCGCGGATCCCGACGACGCGGCGTGCGACACGCTCGGCCTCATCGAGCGCGCCCTCGGCGCACCGAACCTTCACCAGGCTGGTGAGAATCGGAGCGGACTCGGGGTGATCCGGACCAAGCGCCGACTCCTTGAGGACGAGAAGGCGCTCGAGGAGTGGACCAGCGGCCGCGTGATCCTTCCGCTTGAACGCGATCCGGGCCAGGCTGTTCAGGCTGGTGACGATGTCGGGATGCTGTGCGCCAAGCCGCCGCTCGGTGATGGACAGGGCGCGCTGAAAGAGCGGCTCAGCGGCGTCGATGTCACCGCGCGAGTAGAACACCGCCGCGAGCCCGTTCACCGTTTGCACGAGGCTGGCGTGGTCACTCCCGAGCGCGGCTTCGCGAATCTGCAGGGAGCGACGGAACAGACGCTCGGCATCGTCGTAAGCGCGCTGGCGCAGCTTCAGCTGAGCGAGATTGGCGAGACTCGTCGCGAGTCGCAGATCGCCGGCGCCGAGCTGTTCCGCTTCACGAATGGCGGCGACGAAGGCTTGTTCGGCACGAGCCAGATCGCCCTTGCCGAAGAACCGTCGCCCGGCCTCGTTCTGCGTTTCCCAGCGCTCGACGATCTGGTCTTGCATGGGGGCTCCTTGGATACTCTAAAGACGCTCCCCATGGTGCCCCGTCACCTCTCGGAAACGGACATTTTGACCGTCAGCGGCGGGATGCCCGCCGTGACGGCCGTTCTGTCGCGCCGGTGAGGTGGGTCACCAGACCGGTGTCGAAGGTGTGAACGGTGTCGAGGGTCGACGGGTGTCCTCGACCCCCTCGACCTCCTTGATCCCTCGACACCTTTTATTCGTTAGGCAGACGGGTTGCTCAACACCGCATCGTCGGTCAGCGTGCCTGTGCCCGGTCCGAAATACGAGCCGCCGACGGTCACGCGCGCTCCCTGCGCCGTCGCGCCGGATTCGAGGATGGCGCGGAACACACGGAGGTAGGCCTCGGGCATGTGCAGAGAGCCGAGACACACGCGCGAGTCGGTGTCGGCCCGGTCGGTCCGGTGGGCGAAGATCTTCACGCTGACGCTGTTCTGCAGCTTTCGGCTGATCTCGAGATGCAGGTCCCGCTTGAGCTTCATTGTTCGGTTTCCGGTGGAACAGTTCGTTTTGACGATAATCGGACTACGACGAATCGGCGTGGTGTCATGAAACGCGCCACTTTCGCCCGCGTGCCGGTGAATTTTCGAGGCTACTCACGCGTGGAACAGATGATCCGCTTCGTGCAAGCGGAAACAGATGGCACAGCGCGCTCACGCATCGTCGATGATCGCATCGGCCTCGATCTCGACGAGCATGTCGGAGTCGATTAACCGCTGAACCTCGATCATGCTCGTGGCGGGACGCACCTTGCCAAAGACTTCGCCGTGCGCTCGCCCGATCTCGGGCCATTGCGTGATGTTGGTGACGTACATGCGAGTGCGAACCACGTGTGCAAGTCGTGCACCCGCTTTCGCCAGCGCGGACTCAATGTTACGCAAAGCCTGTTTCGTCTGTGCGTACGGATCGCCGACGCCGACGACGCGCCCCGAAGCATCCGTCGCGGTCGTCCCCGAGACATGCACCGTGTTGCCGACGCGAACCGCGCGGGAGTAGCCCACGATCGGCTCCCACGCCGTCCCACTGGAGATGTTCTGCCGCGCCACCGTCGTCAGCGTGGTGCGCGTGTGCCGTCGCGCGCGAGCGCGCCGGCGAGGTACGTCAGATTCGCGGTGCCATCCATGATCGGCTCGTTCGTCGAGTAATCGCCCATGTCGTCGTGATACACGATGTGACCGACGTTGAACGAAGCGTACTCATCAGGCTCGGCCAGGTGAATGCCGCGGAGATTCCCGTAGATCGAACGGTAAACCGGACCGTCGATCAGGCCGCCGGTCAGGATCACGCCCAGGTTCTTCGCGACAACGGAGTGTGGATCGCGGGGAAACACGCCGTCCCGCGGGATCCCGATCACCATCGACACGCCCCACGGATTGGCTCCGAACAGCCAGTCCAGCGCCGCCATCTCCATCTCGAGAAAGCGGCCATCGCCGCTCATCTCGCGATACAGCCGTGCCTGCGTCGCCAGTGACACCATCAGGTTCGCCGAGCACCAGATGAACGGAATGCCGACGCGGAATCCGTTGTCGGCCCGACCGGCCACGCGCTCGAGACCGTCGCGAAAATATCCGATCGCCGCGGCACGCTCCGGCTCGCCGCCCGCGCGCCACAGCTCGAAATGCCCATTGTTGTGCCATGGATACCACTGGTAATGCCTGGCGGTATCAGCACCCATCCACGGCGTCACCGGTTCCATTCGGGCGTACTCCGCCGCCTCGGCGAGGTATCTGGGCTCGCGCGTGAGCTGATAGAGTTGCGTCGCGCCCAGCTCCATGTCGTCCGTCCAGTTGTCCTCCTCGTAGAAATACGGCGAGCGTCCCGGAGCCGTCTGACAGACGCCGGGCCGCGCCCGACCGATCTCGTAGGCCGCGATCGCCCTCGCGCGCAAGCGATGCGCGAACGCCGAATCGTGTCGCGCGAGTAGCTGCGCGCCGAGCGCGAACGCCGACGCGTACTTGCCGGCCGTGGAGGCGAGTCCGGTCGATCGATTCCTGTTGTCGAACAATCCCTGTGGCTTGCCGGTGCACGGATACACCGGACGCGGGCCGCCCTTCCCCCACCCGTAGTCCGAGGAATCCGTGGTCGGCAGATCGAGATATGCGTGATCGCGATCGTCCCCGAGCTGATTGAGCATCAGCGAGTCCTCGGGGAACATACGCAACAGCCACTCGAGCCCGTGCCGCGCTTCGTCGAGGATGTCGGCGATGCCGTTCGCCCCAGGGAGTCCATCCGCGCCGTGCGCATCGCCGAATGCCGCGGGCGATTCACGATGCGCCATCAGCATCACGTAGGTCGCGTTGGCCGATGTCGTGACGTACTGGAGATAATCGGCGGCGTCGGCCCACCCCCCGCTCACGGGAATGAACTCACCGGATCGCGTGGGGTGATCGACGAGCAGGGCGTCTTTCCTGTGAACCGAGTCGCGGAAGAAGGGATTGTATCCCGATCGCTGCTGCCGCATGTAGAACAGCAGCGAATCGCCAAGACCCTGGTACGCCGCGCGTGAGATGCGCACGAGCGGCGACCGCACACCAGAGGCAACGATCCGGTATCGACCTTCCTCGCGCAACGCGGAGAAGTCCAGCCGATGCGTCGAGACGCATGGACCAAAACCGGGAGCCGCGGAGGCGGCGAGCGGCCCCTGCACCCGAGTGCCTCGCTCGTCCTCCACGCTGAATGAACCCAGGCGGACGCTATCGAGTGAGCACAGTACCGCGACTTTCGGATTCGCAGGGAGATACCCGACCTGGTTGATCCGGATCGCGTGTCGCGCGGGGTCGAGTCGCAGCGACGTGCGCGGCGCCGCGCACGCGAACGTCGCGAGCGCCATCACCACCGGTCCACGGCTGAGCCACGACGCAACGAGAGTCATACGCGTCGGAAGATGCTGCGTCCGGGTAGGCGAAGCCAGCCAGCCGGGTTGCAAGCGCGCTACCGGCCACTCGCGCGTCTACGTAACGAAACGTATTCCACGCCGGCCGGCGCGCGCATACCGTTGGCTCCGTGACACGCGTCGTCGCAGGGAGCGCCGTTTACTCGCCCTTTACTGTGAGGGGTTTTGCCCTTGCCGGAACGCACACCGCTGGTCATTTTCGTCGCGGACACACGCCGGCTGCTGTGTGACCTTACATCCTCGTGCCGCTACCACTTGTCTCACGCGCAGCCCAACCGTCGGGCGTCCGCCCGAGTCTGGAATCCGCGCCTGCGTCCGACGTGGGATCGCCCCGCCACCGGCAGCAATGCACCGCCCTGTCTCATCCCATACGCCGAGGTGCGTGATGGTCGTATCTCTTCGCAGTAAGCTCGCATTCGCCGTGGCCGTGCTCGCCTGTGCCGCCACGAGCGCCGCCGCCCAAATCGGAACGATTGCCGGTCGCGTCACGGACGCCGATGGCGCACGCCCCATTCCCGGGGCAACGGTGCTGGCGCTCGTGCCCACTGGGACGGCGGCCGCTGGTACGATGACGGATGAAGACGGGCAGTTCCGTCTGAACGTCGCGCCCGGCGCGTACACCGTCACCGTTCGGCGCATTGGCTACGGCGAGGCGCAGCGCCGCGGCATCGTCGTGACCACCGGCGCGACGGCACAGGTGGACGTCGCCCTCAACGTGAGAGCGATCGAGCTCAATCCCACGATCGTGACGGCGACTCGTACTCCGGAAAAGGCGCAGAATGCTCCGGCGCACGCCGAGGTGCTGACGCCGCAGGTCATCGAGGAGCGCGCGACGCTCACGCCGGTCGACCAGATTCGCAGTGTCCCCGGCGTCGATTACGCGAGCACTGGAATTCAGGGCGGCAACGTCGTCGTCCGCGGCTTCAACAATGTGTTCTCCGGCGCGCTGCTGACGATCAGCGACTACCGCTATACGACGGTCCCGTCGCTGCGGGTGAACACGCCCTACCTCGTGCCGACGCCCAACGAGGATGTCGGACAGATCGAGGTCGTTCTCGGCCCGGGTGCCGCGCTCTATGGACCAAACGCGGCGAATGGCGTCATGCACATCATCAGCAAGTCGCCCTTCGAGTCGAAGGGCACGACCGTCAGCGTCGGTGGTGGGAGTCGCAGCATCATCCGAGGGGCCGTGCGCCACGCCGGGACCTCTGGCGACCGCTTTGGCTACAAGATCTCGGCTCAGGTGCTCAAGGGTGAGGATTGGCACTACACCGACCCGGTCGAGGCGGCGGCGCGGCAGCAGGCCCTCACCGCTGGGGCCGATCCCGATACGCTCAGAATCGGCAGGCGCGACTTCGACGTGGAGCGGTGGTCGGGTGAGATCCGCTTCGATATCAGGCCGACGACCTCGTCGGAGCTGATCATCACCGGCGGACGCGCCTTCGCCGGCAACGCGCTCGAGATGACCGGCATTGGAACCGCGCAGGCGCGTGACTGGAGCTACGACTTCGTGCAGGGCCGGTTCAACTGGAAGCGCCTGTTCGTACAGACGTTCCTCAACACGAGCGACACGAAGGACACGTACCTGCTCCGCACCGGGCAGGGCGTCATCGACAAGTCGCGGGTGCTCGTTGGACAAGTCCAGCACGGCCTCGACCTGGGCGACCGACAGACCTTCATCTACGGCGTCGACTATTCCAAGACCGAGCCGCGCACGCTCAATACGATCAACGGGCGCAACGAGGCGATCGACGAGATCTCGGAAATCGGCGGCTACATCCAGTCGGAGTCACGGCTCAGCGAGATGTTCGACTTCGTCGTGGCGGGCCGCATCGATGATCACAGCGAGCTCGAGGACCCCGTCTTCTCTCCGCGCGCGGCGCTCGTGTTCAAGGCCGACACTGGACACACGATTCGCTTCACCTACAATCGCGCGTTCAACACGCCGACGACGAACAACCTCTTTCTCGACCTGATCGCGCAGCGGATCGGCCCGTTCAACGTGCGGACGATCGGCGTACCGCAGACAGGCTTGCAGTTCCGTCGCAACTGCACGGCGGTCAACGACAATACGCTGTGCATGAAGTCGCCGTTCACGCCGGCGGGACTTGGCGGACCCACGCAATACCTGCCGACGGATGTCACGAACTTCTGGGGCGTGGCTCAGGCGGTCGCGGCGGGCGCCGGCGTCAACATCAGCGGTGTGCCGCGTCCGACAGCGGCTCAAGTGCCCACCGTCATGTTCGCGCGGAACGCCGAGAACCAGCCATTCCTGGTTCAGCCCAACGACGTGCGTGACGTCGGCCGCCTGAAGCCGACGATCACCAGCACGTACGAAGTCGGCTACAACGGCCTCGTCGCCGAGCGGTTCCGGTTCGCCGCCGACGTCTACTTCGAGAAGAAGACCGATTTCGTCGGTCCGCTCATCGTGGAGACGCCCACGGCACATTTCGCCGGCCAGCAGCTCGTTGGATACCTCATGGCCAACGGTATTTCTCAGGCCAATGCGGTAACGGCGGCAACGGCGATTGCGCAGACGCCGATTGGCGTTGTTACGCCGGATCACCCGCTCACGGCGGCACCGGAGCTCATCCTCACCTATCGCAACTTCGGTAACCTCGACCGGTGGGGCGGCGATCTCGCGTTCGATGTACTCATGACCGACCGCGTCTCACTCACCGGGTCGTATTCCTACGTCAACAAGAATTTCTTCCCACGCAGCGAAGTCGGCGGTGTCTCCGACGTCGCGCTGAACGCGCCGAAGCACAAGGGGACCCTGGGTATCGCGTATCGCGAGCAGCCCACTGGCCTTACCGTCGACCTGAGAGGCCGGTTCAACGATGAATTCCCGATGAACTCGGGCGTCTTCATTGGCAACGTCGAGTCGTACACGGTCGTCGATGCGTCGGTCGCGTATCGATTCCCGTTCGCGCAGAACACGATCCTTTCGGTCAACATCCAGAACCTGCTCGGGGACGAGCATCGTGAATTCATCGGCGCGCCCGAAATCGGACGGCTCGTTCTCACGCAGCTGCAAGTGACCTTCTGACCCCAGCCGGGGGATCGAGCGCGGATCAGGGGGCAAGACCGTTCGAAGCCGAGCGAGACTGCGCAAGCAGACTCGCTCGGCTTTGGTTTTGCCAATAGTCCCACTGACCATCCGATTCGCCCCGCCCCGTTACCGCTTTCGAAATGATCCTCCTCGACCCGGCCGCGCACCCCGTCATCGGGCATCGCGGCGCCTCCGCCGAGTTGCCCGAGAACACGATTCCCGCGTTCTCACGGGCCATCGACCAGGGCGTCGATGCCATCGAGCTCGATGTGCACGTCACCGCGGACGACGTACCGGTTGTCATGCACGACCCGACGCTGCTGCGCACGACGGGCGCGCCGGGCCAGATCGCGACGATGTCGTGGCGCCGGCTTCGGGAGCTCGACGCCGGTGCGAGGTTCACGCTCGACGCCGGTGCGACGTTTCCCCATCGGGATCAGGGAATTCGAGTCCCATCGGTCGAGCAGGTGCTCGAGGCGATTCCTGCCGAGCTTCCAATGATCATCGAGGTGAAAGCGCTGCACGCGCAGTGGGCTTTGCGGCGTGTTCTCGAGCGCTTCAACGCCGCGCCACGATGCATCGTCGCGGCGTTCGAGGCGGGCTCGCTCGCCGCGTTCGCCGAACCGCCCTTCACTCTTGGCGCCTCCCGGCGCGACGTCGTGCGGTTGATGGGACGGACGCTGCTTGGCATGGGACCGGGACGCGTACCGTACCGCGCGCTCTGTCCGCCTAACAAGTATTACGGCCTTCCGGTGCCGATGGGCCTCATCGTACGCGGGGTGCGCCAACTCGGCGCGCCCATTCACGTCTGGACGGTTGACGACCCGGCCGAGGCGCAGCGACTGTGGCGCAAGGGCGTGAGCGGAATCATCTCCAACGCGCCGAAGCGGATTCTCGAGGCGCGCGATGCGGGCCGCGCGAGTGCCTGA
>DASTYE010000025.1:0-54606 GCA_035765135.1 Gemmatimonadaceae bacterium
ATCGACGAGGAGCGCGGCTTCGTCGCGGAGCCCGTGATGGCGTGAGAGGGGCAAAGGTCGTCGAGGTCGTCGAGGTGGTCGAGGTGATTTCATCGCGCTTGAAGGCACCTTGATCACCTGGACGACCTCGACGACCTCGACGACCTTTGCCTCTTGACACGCAAGCCGCTACTTGCCTATCATCCCCCGCCAGTGGCGGACGTCTTCGACGCTCTCAGCGCACCGGCTCGCCGAGCGATACTCGACGAGCTGCACGATCGTGACGGGCAGACGCTCTTCGAGCTCTGCGCACGCCTGACGATGAAGCATGGGCTCGGGCTCACGCGCCAGGCGGTCTCGCAGCACCTCGAGGTTCTGGAGTCAGTCGGTCTCGTGAAGACGACCCGCCAGGGGCGCTACAAGTTCCACTATCTCGACACCACGCCGCTCCACACGATCGTCAGGCGGTGGTCGCGGGAGAAAGCGAAAGGAAGGAAGCGATGAAGATCGTGCTCACCAGCGTGTTCGTTGATGACCAGGAGAAGGCGCTCCAGTTCTACACGAACGTTCTCGGGTTCGTGAAGAAGACGGAGGTCCCGCTCGGTGAATATCGGTGGCTCACCGTCGTGTCGCCCGATGACCCGAACGGGACCGAGCTGCTGCTCGAGCCGGACGCCCACCCGGCCGTGGGCCCGTTCAAGCGCGCGCTAGCGGAGGATGGAATCCCCGTCGCCTCGTTCGCCGTCCCCGATGTCCGCACCGAGTACGATCGCCTGCGGGCGGCGGGCGTTCAGTTCACCCAGCCGCCGACCCAGATGGGACCCGTCATGACGGCGGTGCTCGACGATACGTGCGGGAATCTCATTCAGATCGCCACGAAAGGCGCGAGGTAGTCGAGGTCGTCAAGGTCGGCAAGGTCGGCAAGGTCGTCGAGGTCGGCAAGGTGAGGTCGTCAAGGCGCGATGAAGTCACCTCGATCACCTCGACGACCTCGACGACCTCGACGACCTTTGCCTCACCCCCACAGCCGCCGCGCCTCCTCGGCGATCAGATCCGGCATCTCCTCGGGGAAGAAGAGCTTCGCCCCCTTGATGCGCCGCACGCCTCGCGAGTTCCTAAACGTGCGGTCGAGATAGTCGGGGCTTTTGGCCGAGAAGATCTCGTCGGCGGTGCCCCAGAGGATGCGCGTCGGAACGGTCGAAGCGTTCAGCTTCGCTTCGATGCCGACGAGTGGATTCCTCTCGAGCGCGATCGCATACGCGTGCGCCTGGGCCTTTCGCAGTGGTGACTCGATGAGCGGCCCGAAGTAGTACTCGATCGCGTCGTCGGTGGGATGCCGCGAATCCGCGTAACACATTCCGCCGATTCCCAGCGCCGAACGCGCGAGATCCTTGTCGGCGAGCCAGCACAGGATCCATTCGTCGATCCATTTCCCCGCCTTCGACAGCTCGATCACCGGAAGCAGCGCGGGCGGCGGGCTGTCGATCTCGGTGTCGCAATTCGTCAGCAGCAGTGTGCGGACACGTTCCGGGTATCGAGCGACGAAGAGCTGAGCGACGGCGCCGCCGCTGTCGCTGGCGACGACATCGACGCTCGAGATGGCGAGCGCGTCGAGCACCGCCGCGACCATCGCTACCTGATCGTCAGGCGCGACACTCTGACCCCGGGCAACCTTGGTGTAGCCGAGTCCGAGGAAGTCGAGGGCAATGCACCGGCGATATGGCGACAGGCGATCCAGCGCGCCGCGCCACTGGAAGCCGTTGAGGGGAAAGCCGTGAAGGAAGAGCGCGACGTCTCCGCTGCCACGCTCGACATACGCCACCTCCCCAAATGGCGTAGCTGCATAACGACGGTCGGCGTGAAAGGCGGCCGCGCCCATCTCCCCGGTGACGAGGGCGTTCGACCCTCCGGTGCGGTGCCGCCTTCGTGATCCGCAGGCGGCGAGCGCACTCCCGGCAACCGCTCCGGCCGTCAGCTCCAGGAACCGTCTCCGACGCATCTGTGTTCTCCGTTGTGGGTGTCGGGCGGCATGAATACCCGGAAGCCCGGCGCGACTCAATGACGTCGGAGGTAATGGACTTGCGTGAAGAGCGTGGTAGGATTTCATCGTGACCGGCGCCCACACGAGATCGCGACGATCCGTCATGGCGGACCCGGTTGGCGCGCTGCTTCGCCAGTGGCGCGCTGCCCGGCGCATGAGCCAGCTCGACCTCGCACTCGAGGCCAACGTCTCCTCGCGCCATCTCAGCTTCGTCGAGACGGGGAAGTCCCAGGCGAGCCGCGAGATGATCATGAAGCTCGCTCACGCGCTCGCCATGCCGCTGCGCGAGCGTAACGCGCTGCTCGTGGCCGCGGGATACGCCCCGATGTATGCGGAGACGCCGCTGACGACACCGGAGCTCGAGCGTGTGCGCGGCGCGGTGGATCTCATTCTCCAGCAGCAGGAGCCGTATCCGGCGTACGTCATCGATCGCTACTGGGACCTCGTGAGAACGAACGCGTCCGCCCAGCGACTGATCGGAGCGCTTCGCACCGGAGGCGCGCACGGGAACGTCGTTCGTCAGGTATTCGACCCGAATGACATTCGCGCGGTGATCGTGAACTGGGAGGAGGTCGCGAGCGATCTCATCCGCCACCTCCATGCACAAGTGGCGGCGTCACCATCCGATGAAAGAGCCCGCGATTTGCTGGCGGAGGCGCTGAGCTACCCGGACGTTCCGCGGAGCTGGCGCACTCGCGAGCTCGGCACGGGGCCGGCGCCGCTCCTGACGATCGTACTGCGCACACCCGAGCACGACGTGCGATTCTTCTCGACCATCACGACGTTCGGCACTCCGCGCGACGTCACGCTCGACGAGCTGCACATCGAGTGCTGGTTCCCGGTGGACGATGGGACGGCGCGATTCTGTCAGGAGCTCGCGCGGGGCTCGGATGATTCGGCCGCCTCGACCCTTCAGGCGTTGCGGTAAATCACCGCACGCGCGAGGAGCCGGGCCAACGCGGAGTTGAACGCTTCGGGCGACTCGAGGTTCGGCATGTGCCCGATCGCCGGAAGCCAGACCAGCTCCGCGTCTCGCAGCAGGTCGCGCATCAGCTCCGCGTCGCCTCGCGTCGTGAAGGCGTCCTCATCGCCGACGATGACGACCGCCGGAACGTCGAGCCTCGCGAGCGTCTCCTCGTAGCTCGGACGCTCGGCCCTCCCCCGGAGCGCCGCCGCGGCGCCTTGGGGCTTCGTCGCTCGCATCATCGACATCACGTGCGCGGCCACGTTAGGCAGCGCCGCAATGCTCTGCGGGGCGAGCATTGTCGGAAGTGCCTCGGTGGCGTAGGCATCCATGCCTTCGCGCGACAACCGATCGGCCATCGCCTGGCGGTTGCGCCTCCCTTCCCCGGTCTCCGCCTGCGGGAAGGTGGCGGCGAGCAGCAACCCGCGCACCCGCGCCTGGTAGCTCCGACAGAACTCCATCGCGATTTGCCCGCCCATCGACAAGCCGCCGATGACTACGGCATCGATGCGAAGCTCGTCGAGGAGAGCCGCGAGGTCTGCGGCGAAGAGATCGAGCGGCGTCTTGCCCGGGACGACGCTGCTTTCGCCGTAACCGCGAAGGTCCGGGACGATCACCCGCCAGCCCGAGTCGCGGAACGCTTCGACCTGCGGCGCCCACATCGACCGGTTGAACGGATGGCCGTGAACGAGCAACAGGACATCGGAGCCCTCGCCAACATCGTCGAAGGCGATCCTGATGCCGCCGCCGGTGTCGACGATCGTCGAGGCCGCTCGCGTCCGCATGGTCACACCGGAACAAGACGAGAAACGATCTTCCAGTTCCCGAGGATCAAGCTTCGACCGCTGTCTCCTGCCGCACTGGAACAATCGTGATTCGGCTCTTCACCGAATTCGCAATGAAGCACTTCTCGTGAGCATCGTGGTGCAGCTGATCCTCTTCGCCTGATGTCGGAAGCTTGTCGCCACTGTAGACGATTCGCGGACGGAGAGTAACCTCGCTCACCCACGTCAGCCCGTGCTCGTTCTTCGTCATGACGCCGACGGCGTCGTCGCGATAGCTGTCGACCTGGAAGCCGCGCTTGTAGGCGAAGAACAGGAAGAAGAGCATGTGACAGCTCGAGATCGAGGCGACGAACGCCTCCTCGGGATCGACATTTGCCGGATTCGAGTACGGCGCGGGCACGCTCGCCGGCGCGGACGAGGCGGGGACGGTGACGCCGCCATCGAAGGTCCAGGTGTGCTCACGCGAAAACTTCCCCTTGAGGAAGTCCGGGGTGGTGCGTGTCCAGGTAACTGTCGCGTTGTGTTCGGACATCCTGCGGACTCCTTGGTCATCTGTAGAGAACCTCGCGCCTCGACGAGGACGGACCCTTACATGGAGTGAACGCGTGAGATGCGTCCTTGGTGCCGTGCAGTCACCGCTCGCGCAACTCGCGATATAGCCAGGCCTTCGCCACTTGCCACTCGCGCTTCACGGTGCGCGCCGACCGGCCGACGACGTGTGCGATCTCTTCCACCGTCAGACCGGCGAAGAATCGCAGCTCGATGATCCGCACCTGCTCCGGGTCGTGTTCAGCCAGCCGCTCGAGCGCCTCATCGATCGCCAGCACGTCGGCGATTCGCGCGTCGTCCGCGGCCTCGGCGGCAGCGTCGAGCGACACGAAGATCGTCGATCCACCGCGTTTCTCTGCGCGCTGAGCGCGTGCGTGGTCAACCAGGATGCGGCGCATGAGCTGCGCGGCAACGGCAAAGAACTGCGTTCGATTCTCCCACGTAGCTCGGCGCTGATCCACCAATCGCAGATACAGCTCGTGGACGAGCTCCGTCGGAGCGAGGGTGTGCTCCGGTCGTTCGCGCCGAAGCTGCCACGCCGCGATCCGACGACACTCCGCATAGATCAGCGGCATCAGCCGCTCGAGCGCGGCCGGGTCTCCGCTCGACCACTGACCGAGCAGGCCCGTGATGTCCGTTGACGATGGCACGGGGCGCTACTGCAGCCCCGCGGCGGCGAGCAGCGCATGAAACCTCGGGTGGTGCCGCAGCGGGTCGTGCTCCGGATCCGCAAGATACGCTATCGCGTTGGAACGCTCGGTCAGCGCTTTCTCCAACCAGGTCAGCGCGCGGTCGACCTCGCCGAGGGCGGTGAATGCTCCGGCGATCGCGGCGGGCGGAACGTACTGCTGGCGGCTTCGCGCCAGCACTACCTGCAGAAGGGCACGCGCCTCCTCTCGCTGGCCCGCGCGCGCGCGCGTGTTGGCGAGAAGGGCGAGCGCCGGCATCGATGAGTCGGTGAGAGCGACCACCCGATTCACCTCATCGATCGCCTCCGTGAACCGCCCTGCCCACGTCAGCGCGATCCCGAGGCGCCAGTGCGCCTGCACGTATTGGGAATCGAGCGCGAGCGTCTGTCGCAGGTGTGAGATGGCCTCCTCATGCCGGCCCGAGCGATCGAGAACCCACCCGACATTCGTGTTGACGATGAGCGAGAACGGATCGAGGTCGCGAGCGGCCAGCACCTGCTCGATCGCTTCGTCCCACCGGGCGCGGGACATCAGCAGGTTCGCGTACCAGATCCGCACCAGAGCATAGCTCGGGTTCAGCTCGATCGCCCGACGAAATTCGCGCTCCGCATCGGCCCACCGCCAATCGTAATGCCACACGTAACCGAGCGCCGCATGTGCTTCGGCCGAGTATGGGTCGATCTGCAGCGCCTTGATCGCCGCCGCGGCGGCGCGCGGACGATATTGCTGGGGAGACCCCGCCCCCAGCATGACCGTGCCGAGCAGGCTGAAGCAGTCAGCGAGCGCAGCGTGCGCGGGCGCATACGTCGGGTCGAGCTCGATGGCACGCGTAAAATGCTCGACGGCAAGCTCGAGCGATTTCTGGGTTCGCTTGTTCCACTCGTATCGCCCCTTGAGGTATTCCTCGTACACGTCAGGGCGGACGGATCGAATCTTCGAAAGGCGATCGCGCGCCGTAGGTCGCACGTTGAGATCAATGGCACCGGCGAGCCCGCGAACGACATCTCCGCCAAGCGCGAGCACTTCCCTCGCGGGTCGCTCATACGTGTGCGTCCAGAGCACGCGTCCGTCCGCGGGTCGCACCAGCCGGAGATCAATCGTCACCCGTTCGGTCGCATGACGCAGGGCGCCCTGGACGATGACGTCGGCGCCAAGCTGCGTTCCCATCTCCTTCGCGGACGACGCCGCGCGGGCGGCCCGCATCGTTGAAACTCGTGAGATAACGCGAACGCCGCTCGCTTCACCCAGCTGAGCGATGAGCGCGTCGGTAATGCCCTGGGCGTAATAGTCGGCAGAGGGATCGCCAGTCGCGTTCTCGAGCGGGAGAAGCGCCAGCGTTGATACGCGCGGAGAAAACGCTCCTCCAAGCTCGGCACGCAGACGGTTGCCTCCGAGGACGAGCGCGGGAAGGAGCAGGATGGCGATCGCCGCCGCATAGAGGCTGCGGCGCCGAGCCGAAACGAGCAGACGTCCCACCAGTGGCCAGGCGCGCCGGCGCCGAATCGCATCGAGCGCGTCACGCACGGCGCGCGCGCTCTGATACCGGCCATCCGCATCCTTCACGAGGCAGCGCTCGATGACGAGCCGCAATGCGATTGGGACCCGCGCGCTGATCGGCCGCGGTGGATCTCCGAGGATCGCCGAGCTCGTCTCGAAGGCGGTCCGTCCCTGAAAGGGAAGCTCGCCGGTCGCGAGCTCGTAGAGGAGAACGCCAAGCGCCCACACGTCGCTGCGAGCATCCGCGCGCTCGCCGCGCAGCACCTCCGGCGGCATGTGGCTGAGTGTCCCGGCGAGCGCGCCGAGACTCGTTATGGTCGACTCGCGCGACTCATCGGGCGTGCTTTGCGGCAGGCGCCTGGCGAGCCCGAAATCGAGGACCTTCGCCCGTCCCTCCGGGTCGATGACGACGTTCGAGCTCTTGAGGTCGCGATGGATGATCCCATGTGCATGCGCATGCTCGAGCGCGCTCGCGATCTGAGTCGCGTAGGCGAGGCTGTCGCGCAGTGGTGGCGTTCCGTCGCGGATGGTGTCGCGTAACGTGCGGCCAGCAACGTGCTCCATCACGATGAACGGCGCACCGTTGGCTTCGCCGACCTCGTGAATCGTGCAGATGTTCGGGTGCGCGAGCGCCGAAGCGTGTCGCGCTTCTCGAATCAGCTGCCGTTTCGCCGACGCGTCCGAGAGCTGCGCGCCGACGGTCTTGATGGCGACCTGTCGCCCCAGCACCGTGTGCCGGGCCCGGTAGACGGCTCCCATGCCGCCGGCGGCGATGAACTCGGTGATTTCATATGGGCCGAGGCGCGTTCCCGGAGGGAGGCGCGGGGCAGGTTCCGATGCTATCCCGGCAGTAGGGGCCAACAGCTGAGCTGCCGGCGTCTCGCAAAAGCTGGCCGCCGCTTCGGCGCTCGCCAGGAGCGAGGCGACCTCATCCTTCAGCGCCGCATCATCGGAGCAGGCTCGGGCCAGGAAAGCGTCGCGCTCTGCCTCAGGACACTCGAGGGCGTCGAGAAATACGGCTTTCACGCGCGCCCACCGTTCGCGCTCGCCGGAGCCGGGCTGGTTCATTGGTGGGCGTCTGCCGACTGCACGCGACGAGGGATCCATGGGGCAGCAAGAGAGCCCTACCATACGCCCCGGCGGCGTGCCCGGCAACCCGCAACGTGGCCCCGGTCCGCTCCGCTTTACGCGTTCAGAAATAGGGGCTCGACCTTCGTCGGAGGTCGAGCGGCGGTGCCGCCATCAACATCACGCGAAGGAGCGATCAATGCGTTCACTTGCCTTCACGACCTGGCTCATTCCAGCCGCGCTGCTCGCCGGGTGCAGTGCCGACAGTGTCCAGGGACCTTCCCCGTCGACCGGCGCCGCATCGGTGGAGCTGCGTGCGGCTCAGTCGGATCCCGAGTTCTCCTTCACGACGATCGAAGTCCCGGGGGCCCTCGCGACAATCGCGTATGGCATCGGCCCGAGTGGCGACGTCGTTGGTACGTACGTCGACGCAAGCCTCCTGCAGCACGGCTTCCTGCTGCGGGACGGGGCCTTTACGACCGTCGATTACCCGGGGGCCGCAGGTAGCGACGCCCGCGGCCTTGGCCCTAATGGAGAAATCGTCGGGGGCTATTGGATGGATGGTGAGCCGGGAGTCAACATTCACGGTTACCTGCGGTCGCCGTCGGGTGAGTTCACGGCCGTGAACTATCCAGGCCACACCAACACCATTGCCCAGCGGATCCTCCCCGACGGGACCATTCTCGGTTGCCGCCACGATCACAACACGATGGACACGATGCGGGGCGTCGCGATGGGGCGGGATGGAAATTCCGAGACGTCGGCCTTCGCGTCGATGCATAACGGCGGAACTCCGGATGGGAAGCGCATCGTCGGGCTGTACACGAACATGGCTGCCGGCCGCACGGAGGGGTACCTGGTCGATCGCGGCGTGTTCATCCCGCTGCTCGTGCCGGGCAGCTCACTGACGACCGCGTGGGACATGAATCCGCGAATGGACATTGTCGGGTTCTACCGCAACGCCTCAGGATTCCACGGCTACCTGCTCCGCGCCGGCGAATACGTGTCGATCAATGTGCCGGGAGCAACGGCGACTCGCGCGTTCGGGATCAATCCCGGCGGGGCGATCGTTGGAAGCTACGTCGCTGGTGGAAAGACTCGCGGTTTTCTCGCGACGACAAACAACAACGCGTTCTGACGTCTGGTGGACCAACGCGGTCGAGCTCCGTTCGGAGCTCGGCCGCGCTCACCGGCCGCTCGCATCCAGCGCACGCGCGACATCATCGAGCAAATCCTGCGCGTGCTCACACCCGACGCTGAAGCGAATGAACCCCTCCCCCACCGCGTCCGCGCCCCACCGGGCGCGCCGCTCCGCGCTCGAGTGCACGCCGCCGAAGCTCGTCGCTTCACGAACGAGTGTGACTGACCGCAAAAACGCTTCGGCGCGCGCTCGCGTTCCAAGGTCGAAGCTCACGACCTGACCGAACGCGCGCATCTGCTCGCGCGCGATCGCGTGACCTGGATGACTCGAAAGCCCCGGATAGTAGACGGCATCGACGTCGTCGCGTGAGGCGAGCAGCGTCGCCAGCTGCTGCGCGGTCTCGCACTGGCGTGGCAACCGCAAGGGCAGCGTCGCCAGAGCGCGGTGAGCGAGCCATACCTCCATTGGCCCCGGTATCGCCCCGTGCTGCGTGCGCCAGGTGCGAAGCGCCGCCGCCCTCTCCGGATCGCGCGTGGCGACGTGACCGAGCACGACATCGGTATGTCCCGTGAGCGCCTTGGTGTCCGACGCGACGACGTAATCGGCGCCTAACGCCAGCGGCTGCTGGAGATAGGCGGTCGCCGTCGTGTTGTCGACGGCGACCAGCATACCCTTTGCTTTCGCCGCATCGACGAGGCGACGGATGCTGCACACGTCGAGCTGCGGATTCGACGGCGTCTCGATGAAGAGCAGCCGCGCGCCGTCGAGCTGCTGCGCCTGAGCGTCGTCGCGTGTCGGAGCGAGGCGTACGTCGATCCCGAACGGCGCGCGCCAGTTCGCCGCGACGAGGCGCGTTGTATAGTAGCAGTCCGATGGGAGAACGACGGCGTCGCCGGCCTTGAGCGTCGTGCCGAAGACCGCCGAGACCGCCGCCATCCCCGACGCGAAGGCGATGACCTCGCCCCCGTCGAGCACGCCGAGCGCCTCTTCCCACGCAGTCCATGTCGGGTTGTGGAAGCGACCATACGTCAATGGGTGTTTGCCGGGATCGCCGGCAGCCCCGTACGTCGAGGAGAACTGCGGACCGGCGAGGAAGGGACCGTCGGAACGCGTGCTCCGATAGCCCGCGTGAAGGATGTCGGTATCTCGATGCATAGGACGCATTCCTTCGGTAGTGGGGCCCGGTTTGGCCAACGCTTCATTGTGGTCGCGGCAGGCCCCAAACGCGAACCCCGTTGCTTGACACCGACACCGGCTCCCCTATCGTGGAGTCCCTCCCCGACTGTGAGGCACCGATGACAGTCCCAACGCCCCCCACCCACTCTGGAACGACCACCGGCTTCGGCGCGAGATACCTGAGAGAGGGAGACACCGGCTACGACGAGGCTCGGCGCGTCCACAACGGCTTCGTCGACAAACGCCCAGCGACCATCGCACGGTGCACGAGCACGTCACAGGTGGTCGACGCGATCGCTCTCGCGCGCTCGCAGAATCTCGAGATCGCCGTTCGCGGGGGCGGACACAACGTATCGGGGCGCGCCACCTGTGACCGCGGCATGATGATCGACCTCTCGCCAATGAAAGGCATTAGCGTCGACCCGGCCGCGCGGACCGCGCGGGTCGAACCGGGCGTGACCTGGGGCGAGCTCAACCCGGCGACTCAGGCACATGGCTTGGCGACGACGGGGGGCGTCATCTCCTCGACCGGCGTGGCCGGCCTAACGCTTGGCGGCGGCATTGGCTGGATCATGGGGAAGTACGGGCTGGCCGTCGATAATCTCCTGTCGGTCGAGATCGTCCTGGCTAATGGAACGGTGGTCACCGCCAGCGAGCAGTCGCATCCCGATCTCTTCTGGGCGGTGCGCGGCGGTGGCGGAAACTTCGGTATCGCCACGTCCTTTCAGTTCCGCCTGCACCCGGTGGGCCCGACGATCGCCGGTGGGCTCGTCGCGCACCCGGTGGCCAAGGCGCGAGAGGTGCTGCGCTTCTTCCGCGAGCGGACGCGAACGGCGCCTGACGAGCTCACCATGTTCGCGGGGCTCGTGCATGCTCCCGACGGGTCGAATGTTCCGCTGGCGGCCATGCTCGCCTGTCACTGCGGCTCCCTCGAGGAGGGGACAGCGGCGATACAACCGATCAAGGACTTCGGACCGCCGGTCATGGACGCGATGGGACCAATCGAGTACTCGCAGATGAACTCGATGCTCGACGCCGGCTACCCGCGCGGCGCGCGCAACTACTGGAAGTCGTCCTTCCTCGACGAGCTGACCGACGATGCCATCGAGACGATGGCGCGGTCCTACGAGACGTGCCCGTCGCCAATGGCGCAGGTGCTGCTCGAGCACGTGCATGGCGCGGTCTCACGAGTGCCGGCCGACGCGACCGCGTTCCCGCACCGCCGCGACGGCTACAACTTCCTCCTGCTCACGCAGTGGATGGATCCCGCCGATGACGCGCGGTGCATCCGGTGGACACGAGACACGTATGCGGCCATGAAGCCGTTCACCAGCGATGGGCGCTACATGAACTATCTGGACGCGGATGACGCGACCGGGAGCGCCGCGGCGTACGGCGTCAACTACGGCAGGCTGCAGCAGCTGAAGCGCAAGTACGACCCGGAGAACGTCTTCCACCTGAACCCGAACATCAGGCCGGTGGAGTAGCGGTCCTCGTCTCGGAGCCGGAACCCAGTCGGCCGGGGCCAATGCCTCGGCCGATCGTGCATCCGGGCCGCTATCACCATCGCGTTTGGTTTTTTTACCGCGGAGGACGCAAAGAGCGCAGAGGAGTGCCAATCGCCAACAGCTCTGTCGTCAGAAGACGCGTTTGTTTGTTCTTTGCGCCCTCCTCTGCGGTAAACAACCCCCGGAGGCGCGAGCTCGTCAGTGCACGATCAGACGCCCAAGGAACCGCTGATGGCCGCAGGAGCCGCAGCAAAAGCATCATCATTGCACAAAACCCCGGCGATTCGCTCTCCTAACGGGAGACCTCCGTACCGCGCAGCTCGGCGGTGAGCCCGAGGAATTGGGCATAGTTGCGCGACGCCCGCTCCAGCGCGTTTCGCTCGGAAACCGACACCTTCGCCACCAGGCGCAGGTCGATCACGACCTCACTCTGCGCGATCGTCCGCTTCCATGCCCCCACGAGCTGCCCATCGATGATGGCCACGTGCGGGGTGAGCACGGTGCCGCCTTTCACCAGATCGCGAGAGCCCACACGCCCGGCGATCGCGCTCCGGTCCCTGAAGCCGATGAAATACTCGTCGTAGTTAGGCAGCAGGTGGGCGAGTGGAGTGCGGATCCGTCGGCGCGACTTACCGCCGACCAACCAGTACGTCCGCCCGTCGATGACCTCGCGCTCGAGGGCCTTTCCCGCCATCTCGATGCCACGCTTCGCATCGGCGACGGTGAGGCCGGACCACCAGGAGAAGTCATTCGCGGTCGCGGGGCCGCGCGTCGTGAAATATCGCGTCGTCAGCTCGAGCAGAGCTTCGTCGCGCGTAATCGACGGGGCAGCCGGCACGCGCTCATCGAGGAGTGCGTAGGTGAACTGCTTGCCACGACGCGGGCCACTGCAAATGACCGCATCGAGCTCGTGACGAACGATGACGTGCGCCAGCCGCTGCGTCCCCGGGATCTCGATCCGAGCGCGCTCGATCTCGCGGCGCAGCTCCGTGCGCGTGAGGTGGTTCCCGTCGCGCAACGCTCGCACGATCACGGTCCGGCTGCGACGGTACAGTGGCTCGTCCAGCTCGAGTCTCCGGTCGTAATGCATCATCGCCTGCTTCACGCGCGGTCCGGTGAGCGCGAGCAGCCAGCGAATGTCGGCCGGGGTGACGAAGTGCCACGTCGGGCGCAGCACGTGGGTGCGTAGAATGGTGCCCTCGTCGAAGGCGCGGTCGATGGCCGCGTCGGTCGCGTCCCGCATGCGCATCGCGAGCGCCCATTTGGCTCCCGAATAGTCCTGCGCCTGGACGGCGCCGAGTGTCCGGACGACGTCAGCGGGGGTCGCCAGCACCGGCGTGACGAGGTGCTGGGCGAGGAGGCGGCGGCGGGCGATGTCCATACGGGGCACAACGATATGCCACATCGATCCGTTGGCGCTACGCCGGGTGGTTGCGTCCGAACGTCCCCACCGCAATCCTCCGGTCCCGGGCTGTCGAATTCGGGGTGGCCCGGACGACTACTCAGAGTCCATAGCCGTTCCACCCCACCAACCGGAGCAGACCATGCGATACCTCTGCCTCATCTACGAAGACGAGCGTCTCTGGGAGAAGGCCTCGAAGGCCGAGCAGGAAAAGGTGTTCGAGGAGTACGTGGCGTTCTCGGCGGACATTCAGAAGAGCGGGCATCACATCGCCAGCGACCCGCTTCATCCGACGAACACCGCCACCACGGTCCGCGTCCGCAACGGGAAGATCTCGACCACCGACGGCCCCTTCGCCGAGACGAAGGAGCAGCTCGGTGGCTACTACCTCATCGACGCGAAAGATTTGAACGAGGCCATCCAGATCGCGGCGCGCATCCCCGGCGCGAAGACGGGGAGCGTGGAAGTGCGGCCAATTCTGGAAGTCGGCGAAATGATGTCGGCGGCAGCGTACGACGACGTGCGAGGACGTGCCTGAGACCGCGCGCGCGATCGTCGAGGAGATCTACCGACACGACTCGCGCCGCGTTCTCGCCACCCTCATCCGCCTCCTCGGCGACTTCGATCTCGCCGAGGAGGCGCTGCACGACGCCTTTGCTGCCGCGGTCGAGCGGTGGCCGGACGAGGGAGTCCCCGCGAACCCCCGCGCGTGGCTCGTGTCCGCCGGTCGCTTCAAGGCGATCGACTCTCTTCGCCGACGTGCGCGCTTCGATGCGTCGCTCGAGCGCATCGCCACACAGCTCGACGCCGGTGCGGCCGATGCCGACGTCGACGACAGTGGAGTCGAGGACGACCGGCTGCGTCTCATCTTCACCTGCTGTCACCCGGCGCTGCCACCCGACGCGCAGATCGCCCTCACGCTGCGCGAGGTGTGCGGCCTAACGACGGAAGAAATCGCGCACGCCTTCCTGACGGGGGCGCCGACCGTCGCCCAGCGCATCGTGCGCGCGAAAGCCAAGATCCGCGACGCCCGCATCCCCTATCAGATCCCGTCGCCGGCGGATCTTCCCGATCGCCTCGACACGGTGCTGCACGTGATCTACCTGGTGTTCAACGAAGGGTACGCGGCGTCGTCAGGCACATCGCTCACGCGTGCCGATCTCTCGTGCGAAGCGATCCGGCTCGGACGACTGCTCGTCGAGCTTCTTCCCGAGCCGGAGGCGGCGGGATTGCTCGCTCTGATGCTACTGCACGAGGCGAGACGGCCGGCGCGCACGTCGCCCAACGGCGATCTGGTTCTGCTCGAGGAGCAGGATCGCACGCTCTGGAACCGCGAGCAGATCGCCGAGGGGCAGGGGCTGGTCGAGCGGGCGCTGCGGTCGCGGCGGTTCGGGCCGTACACCCTTCAGGCGGCGATCGCGGCCGTGCACGCGGGGGCGCCTAACGCCTCGGACACCGACTGGCGACAGATCGTCGGACTCTATGACGTGCTGGTGCGGATCGAGCCGTCACCTGTAATCGAGCTGAATCGCGCCGTGGCCATCGCCATGCGCGATGGGGCGGATGCCGGGCTGGCGCTCATCGAGTCGATTCTCGAGCGAGGCGAGCTGACGCAGTACGGTCTCGCACACGCGGCGCGCGCCGATCTCTGTCGGCGCCTCGGGAAGATGGCCGATGCGCGTGAGTCATATCGAAGAGCCCTGGAGCTGACGCGCCAGGAGGCAGACCGCCGTTTTCTCGAGCGGAGGCTCGCCGAGCTCGGCGTCGATGTGGGACACTCTTGACGCGGTTCCAGGCGAAGGAAAATGTGCTGTCGATGAAACAGCACGTCTTCCTCTACGGCCTGATCGGCGGCGTCTTCGTCGTGGTGCTCAGGCTCATCGAGTATCGATACCTCGTCATCGAGCACTCGATCGAGATCTACGGAGGGCTCGTCGCCGCCGTCTTCGCGGGCGTCGGCATTTGGATCGGCCTCCGGCTCACTCGCGCACGCACGACCGTCGTGGAAACGGTCGTCGTTCGTGAGGTGCCGGTTCCCGTCCGCGAACCGTTCGTCCGCGATGACGCGGCGGTCGCGGTGCTCGGCATCACGCCGCGCGAGCTGGGGATTCTCGAGCTCATCGCGGTGGGGCTCAGCACGAAGGAGATCGCCGAGCGGATTTTCGTGAGCGAGAACACGGTGAGGACGCACGCCAGCCGGCTGTTCGACAACCTCGGGGCGAAGCGGCGTAGGCAGGCGGTGCAGCTCGGCAGGCGCGGCGGCTGATTGCCTAGAGTCCTCGCGCCAGGGTCGATGGAACCGCAGAGGCCGTAGAAGGCCGGAGCCGTGCTTTGTTAGTGCGTACATCCTGGAGCAGGCGAGGAACGAAAGGAGCGACAGAGGCAGAGCTCGCGACCCGCGCCGTCGGCCTCGTGATAACGCTCTTGAGCGCGGCGATCCTTCGGCGGGGTGGCAGGACCGCGAGCGGGGAAGGTGAACTGGCGCACGCTGCCAGATAGCTCCCGGACGGGGCTTACCATCCGCGGCACGGCGCGAGTAAGTATTGACCATGGAAAGCGACCCGCGGCTCCCGGACGACGCCATCGATAGACGCGAGGCGCTGCGACGCACGGCGCTGCTCCTCGGCGCCTCCCTGTCGGCGCCCGCGATCGCCGGCGTGCTTGCAGGTTGCAGCGCGCGCACCGAGGGAAGCTGGACACCGCTCGTCCTCACATCCGAGCAGGGCGAGCTCGTGGCGACGATCGCCGAGCACATCATTCCCGAGACCGACACGCCCGGTGCGCGCGCGGCCGGCGTGCACGTGTTCATCGACAAGATGCTGGCCGAGCATTATCCCACTGCGGTGCGTCAGCGTGTTCTCGATGGCCTCGCCGGCATCGACGCACGCGCCCGGCGCGACTGCGGCGGCCCTTTCATTAGATGTAGAGCCGACGCGCAGCGCACGCTCCTCACTCGCATCGACCAGGAAGCATTCGCTGAAGCGCGCGAACCATCCTGGTTCCGGACCGTCAAGGAGCTGACGCTCCTCGGCTACTACACGTCCGAGATCGGCGCGACGCAGGAGCTGCGGCACGTGCGCGTGCCGGGGCGATTCGAGGCGTGTGTTCCGTTGTCGAAGATTGGTCGTGCGTGGGCTGTTTGATCGTTCTTGGCAACGAGCCTCGGAGCCGCAGATGGCCGCAGGAGGCCGCAGGAGGCCGCAGAAACCGCAACGTCAAACAGCGTTGACCACGGATGAACACGGATTTTGAGCGGCGATGACGACACGGACAGGTCAACTGCGGGAGCTTTTGGAACTCAAACAGCAAAGCCTCGGGAACGGCCGACCGAGTGGCAGCCGCGATCTTCACCCGATAGGTGCTCACAAAGCTTCTTGCCGTTGCCGTATCAGTGTCGTCTTGCCGTTCACAATCCGTGTCATCAGTGGCAAATCCGTTGACGTTCGCAGTTGCGGTTTCTGTGGCCTTCTGCGGCCATCTGCGGTTCCCAGCCGTTACTGAACCCGAGCCGGACCGGGATGTCGCCAAAGCAGAGTGAACCGTACGACGCCATAGTCGTCGGATCCGGAATCACCGGCGGACTGGCCGCGAAAGAGCTCTGCGAGCGCGGGCTGCGCACGCTCGTCCTCGAGCGCGGGCGACACGTCGAGCACGGGAAGGATTACATCACCGAATGGCTCGAGCCGTGGGAGCTTGCCTATCGAGGGAGAGGAGAGCCCCAGCTCTACGAGCGCGATTATCCGATTCAGAGCAGGAACTACGCGTTCGGTGAGGCGACGAAGCACTTCTTCGTCAACGATCGCGAGCATCCGTACATCAGCGAAGGCGGCGGGCAGAACTTCCGCTGGATTCGCGGCTACCAGCTCGGCGGACGCAGCCTGCTCTGGGGACGCGGCTGCCTGCGGTGGAGCGATCTCGATTTCGAGGCCAACCGTCGCGATGGACATGGCGTCGACTGGCCCATTCGTTATGCGGACATCGCGCCCTGGTACAGCCACGTCGAGCGCTTTGCCGGCATTGCCGGCGAGCCGTTAGGCCTGCCGCATCTTCCCGATGGTGAGCTGCTGCCCGCGTGGGAGCTCAACTGCGGGGAGAAAGTCGTGCGCGAGCGGATCGAGCGCGCATATCCCGGGCGGCACATGACCATCTTCCGGGTGGCCAACCTCACGCAGGACCACAACGGGCGGAGCCGGTGCCGGGCGCGCAATCAGTGTCATCGCGGATGCTCGTTCGGGAGCTACTTCAGCAGCTTGAGCGCGAGCCTTCCCGCCGCGCACAAGACGGGGCGTCTTACGATCGTCACCGATGCCATCGTCGAAAGCGTTCTCTACGATGCGAAGAGGGACAGGGCATCGGGCGTCCGCGTCATCGACGCGAAGACGAAGCAGGCCCGCGAGTACTTCGGCCGGATCATCTTCCTCAACGCATCGACGATCGGCACCGCGCAGATCCTGCTGAACTCGAAGAACCCACGCTTTCCGAACGGGCTCGCCAACTCGAGCGGCGAGGTCGGACACAACCTGATGGACCATCTGTCCAAGGCGGGCGCGCGGGCCATGATTCCCGGCATGGAAGACGAGTACTACTACGGACGTCGCCCCACAGGCTGCTACATCCCACGCTTCCGCAACCTCGGCTCGAAGGCCGACGCTCAGGTGAACTTTATCCGCGGATACGGAATACAGGTTGGCGTGGGCCGGAGCGGCTGGGGACGCGGCGCGAGTGTGCCGGGCTTGGGCGCCGACCTGAAGCGGCAGCTGCGCGAGCCGGGACCGTGGTTCATCTCGATGCAGGGCTACTCCGAGTGCCTGCCACGACACGAGAACTACGTCGATCTCGATCCGGAGCGGAAAGACCAGTGGGGCCTTCCCGTTCCGCGCATTCACTGGTCATGGAGCGAGAATGAGAAGGCGTTGCGCGAGGACGTGAAAACCCAGGCGGCGGAGATGCTCGAGGCCGCGGGGTGCAAGGACGTTCAGATCTACGATGACGATGCTCCCATGGGCTTCAGCGTGCACGAGATGGGGACCGCGCGCATGGGACGCGATCCGAAGACGTCGGTGCTCAACGCGCACAACCAGGCGCACGACGTCCCCAACCTCTTCATCACCGACGGTGCCTGCATGACGAGCTCGGCCTGCCAGAATCCGTCGATCACCTACATGGCGCTCACCGCCCGCGCCGCCGACCACGCGGTGCGGGAGATGACCCGCCGCAACCTCTGATGGAAGACACGAGCGCCCCGCCGACTCGGCTCCGCCATCACTGGGTCGTGCGCGTCACCCACTGGGTGAACGTGCTCGCGGTCGTGCTGATGGTCGGGAGCGGGCTCCGCATCTTCAACGCCTATCCGCAGTTCGCGCGGAAGGGCGAGACGTTCTGCTGCTATCCGTTCGAGGGCGATCCAATTCCTTCCTGGCTCACCTTCGGCGGATGGCTCGCCGGCGGGCGGAACTGGCACTTCGCCGCAATGTGGCTTCTCGTTCTCAACGGGCTCATCTACCTCGCCTTCATCTATCTGCACGGCGAATGGCGCGAGCTGGTGCCGAGGCGCGGGCATGTTCGCGACTCGTGGGAGATGGTCAAGTTCTATTTCTTCCTTCGGAAGGACCACCCGCGGCAGGGAAAGCACAACGCGCTGCAGCGCGGCGCCTACTTCGCGATGCCTATCGTCGGCCTCGTGCTCGTGCTCACCGGACTCGCGATCTGGAAGCCGGTGCAGCTCGGGCTGCTCACCTCGATGTTCGGCGGCTACGTGTGGGCGAGGTACTGGCACTTCGTGGCGACATGGGTGCTCGTGCTGCTCTCCGTCATTCACGTCTTCATGGTCTTCGCGGTCGACCCCTACTCGCTAGGCGCTATGGTCACCGGGCGCTACAAGGAGTCGTGGTCTCCCGAAGCCCGTAACGCGCGGCCATTCGTGCACCTCCGTCCCCGCCGACCTTCAACGAGCGAACGACCGGGATGAGCATGGAAGACAACGACGACACACGGCGTGCCCTGAATCGCCGATCGTTCATCCACCTGACCGGCGCCGCCGTCACCACGGCACTGCTGGGCTGCGATGGACGCGGGCCGAAGGATGCGCAAAGGCTGTTGCGCTGGGCCGAGGGGCGGAACGAAGGGCTGGAGCGCGCTCTGTTCCGGCACACGTCGATCGATCAGGCTCCGCGCAACGCGAAGCTCGCCGGCGCCGCACTCCCGTCGTACTATGTCTCGAAAACGCTGCCGGTGTGGGACGCCTCGGTGCGCGGTCCATGGTCGCTGGAGGTGACGGGACTCGTCAGGCGCCCGCTCAAGCTCTCGCTCGACGACCTCCTCAAGCTCAAGCAGACTCGGCAGCGCGTGAACCACTATTGTGTGGAAGGGTGGACGGCGGTCGTCAACTGGTGGGGCGTGCGCGTCTCGGAGCTGGCGCGGCGAGCCGAGGTGATGCCGGGCGCCGACTACGTGGACTTTCAATCGTTCGACGACGGCTATCACGAGAGCTGGGACATCGATAGTGCGCTGCACCGCCAGACGCTGATCGCCTACGCCCTGGACGGCCAGCTGCTCTCCCCCGCCCATGGCGCGCCGGCACGCCTGCACTCGCCGATCAAGCTCGGCTACAAGAGCACGAAGTTCCTGACGCGCGTGGTGTTCATGCCCGAGCGCAATGGAGGCTACTGGAGCGATCAGGGGTACGAGTGGTACGCTGGGACGTAGTAGGTGCCCCTCCCCGCTCCCCAGGGTAGGAGGTGAGAGCCACACAAGGGAAGGGGGAAGCGGGGAGGGGGAAGAGGGGACGGGAAGCTATTACCTCGCGGCGGAGTCATACCGTGCCATCGGCGTGTTCATCGAAGAAAAAAGCACCCTCTTCCCCCCTTCCCGCTTCCCCCTTCCCTTGGGTCCCTCTTGACTCTTACCCCTCGTTAAGGCGTTAAGGACCCGCAATGACCTCTCGCCGAGACTTCATACACTCCTCCGCCTTCGCCCTCCTCGGCGCCGCCTGCGCCGGGGCGCCGCGGGTCGTCACGAGCGCTAAAGCCGGCCGTCTCCCGTTAGGCTTCTCGACGCTCGGCTGCCCACAATGGAGCTGGAGCCAGATCCTCGACTTCGCGACCAGGCACGGCTTCCCCGCCCTCGAGCTGCGCGGCCTCCAGGACAAGATCGACATCACCCAGCACCCCGAGCTCGCCCCCTCACGCCGTGCCGATGTCAAACGCCAGCTCGACGACCGGGGGCTCTCCGTCGTCTGCCTCGGCGCCTCGGCACGCATGCACGAGACCGACGCCGCCACGCGCGCGGCGCAGCTCGACGAAGCCCAACGCTACATCGGCCTCGCCCATGCCCTCGGCACCCCCTACGTACGGGTGTTCGGCGACCGCTACGTGAACGGTGAGCCGCGCGAGGCGACGCGCGAGCGCATCGCGAAGACGATGCGCGAGCTCGGCGAGCGCGCGCGGGACGAGGGCGTCACGCTGATCATCGAGTCACACGGCGATTTCACCGACTCGCCATCGCTACTCGAGATCCTCCAGCGCGCCGACTCGCCGGCGGTGGCGCTCCTCTGGGACGCGCACCACACTTTCGTCGCCGCGCACGAGGCGCCCGACGACACCGTTAGGCAGCTCGGCCGCTGGATTCGCCACACGCATCTCAAGGACTCCATCGCGGTTGGCACCGAGCGACGGTACGTACTCACGGGGACGGGAGGCGTGCCGATCCGGCGGCAGATCGAGGCGCTGGCGAACGCGGGCTACCGCGGCTCTTACAGCTTCGAGTGGGAGAAGCGCTGGCACCCCGAGATCGAGGAGCCGGAGTTGGCGATTCGCCAGTACGCCGAAGTTGCCGGCCAGTACCTGCGCGGCGCCGGGATCGCCGAGTCGCGGTGAGCGCTCGTTATGCGCTGCACCGTTCCGTGATCTCGCGCTGGACCTTCCGTGGATCGTTGATCGTGGCGTAGAACTCGTCGAGGTACTCGATCGTCGACTTCAACACGCCGGCATCCAGCCCGGGCTGCTCGCGATACAGGGCGTAGATCGCGTCACGCTTCCGGTTGAAGAGCTCGAAAGTGCTCGGCAGGAGCTCATCCGCCGCGCAGAGACCGCGATAGACGCGCTCTCGAACACGACGGATCCCGAGGTTGCGCTGCCGGGCCTCGAAGAGCCGGTCCGCGTACCGGGGATTCACGATCCCGGTAATGTCGAAGTCATAGGGAACCAGAAAGATCGGACCGGATGCCTCACCGATCGGTACGGTATTGTGGCAGCAGGCATCTTCACCCGGCTCCACGCTGATCAGCGACCAGTCGGGATTGCCGATCATGTACTGGAAGACGCCGAGCAGCGCGACGGTCTGCGGATTCACGGCCTGTAGTGGAATCGTCGGCACGCTCAGCGCCTGCCAGCCGTTTCGCGCCGCCATGTCATCGTCATCCTCGAGGAGGAACGCTGACCGCGTAACGGTGGCGCGCCTGCCATCGGTGTCGATGTAGGAGACACGAGCGAGGCGCGCCTTGAAGCTGAGATCGGTCAGCAGGTTGTACACCCGGTAGACGAGATACTCCTGCAGCACGTACTGGTCGTACTGCGGATCGTCGTCCTGGCAGTGCGTCACCAGCTTGAGCGCGTTCTGACGCTCGAAGACCGTTCCGTGGGCCGCGGTGTCGAAGTCGAGCCGGAGTGGAGGAAACTCGCAGATGCGACGCTCCGCTCTCGTCTTTCCGCGAGTTCGGATGGCGACGTCCAGCTTCACCGGCTGTCCGTCACTGCCGGTGAGGATGACCTTCGACGGACGCTCGTTGCGTTCCGTTCCGCGATCGCGGAAGATCGTGGAGAGCGGCGCCTCGATGGTGAACACGAGCGGATCGTGCGACGCAAAGAGCGGCGCGGCGGGCCTGGGCTGCTGCGCGAGCGCGGTGATCGCGACCATGACCGCGGGCGTCACAACAGCAACAATGACTCGGAACATTCTTCTCACCTCGCGCGGCGGAGCATCTCGCGCAGAATCACGATGTCCTGACGGTCCTGTGGTCGATCAGCCGCTTCCTTGGAGCGAATGATGTCGGCGAGCGATGCCACGTGCAGGCGAACACCGAAGACATCGAATGACACCGCGTCATCCATCAGATCGCCATATCCGTCGGTCCCGCTGGGCGTGAAGGCAACATCGAGACGCCCCGCGGACGTGACGAGATTCCAGAGGTCGGCACGTGCCAGCATCGACGGGCTGCAATCGAATGGAAGACCCTCGGGTACCGATTCCGTGTACACGCGCGCGTCGAGCTCTCGAAGTGCCGCCGCGAGCCGCCGCAGGTTTTCCGCGTCCCGTGCCGGAGTGATATCGGCATCCGCGGTGACTCGTGGAAAGCCCTGAAGTCGCGCCGCCATCGCGCCGATCATCACGTACCGTACCTCGTGGTGCGCAAGCGTGGTGATGAGGCGCTCCGGATCCAGCGGCGCAAGCTCAGGCACTGCGCCTCGCCTCGCTGAGGAGCCGAGAGACGTTCCGCAGCTCCAGCAACCGCTCTTCCGGCGTTAGGCGAAGGATGCGCGGCACGTCGGCGAGCATGTGCGACGCGCCCGCCGCCGAAAGCTCGAGGCGCGCGTCGATCTCGAACCCGGCAGCCGCGAGGAGCCTCGTCAACGTCTCCCACGTCGGACTCGTTGCTCCCTGCTCGATGCGGGCGACGACCGACTGGGCCGTTCCCGCGCGTCGAGCAAGCTCGCGTTGGGTGATACCCGCTCGGGTTCTCGCCGTTCGAACGAGGTCGGCGGCGGACGAAACTGACATCGAGTTATGATAGCTAGAAAGCTATCAGTGCGCAATCCGACCGATACCGCCCGCGCCATCAACTCGTCTCCACTCGTGGCCACCGCGTCCTTACCACGCCCGATCGGCTCGAACCTGACCTGGAGCTTAGCGCGCAAGGCAGCCTCCTGGCTCATGCCGGAGGGGCTCTTGCTCGGCGCGGCTGTCGCTTCGCTCCGCGTTGACGCCCTGCGCGAGCAGATCAGCGAATTCGCGCCCTTCTATCCAATCGTGGTCTTCGGGCTGGGGTTCCTGCTCGCGCTTCGATTTCAGCGCAGCCGGCTCGTCTTTGCGCTCGTCGTTCTCGCACTCGTCGAGTGGGGACTCGACCATACACGGTCGGGGGAAATCGGTCGCTTCGTCTGGCAAGCGGCGGCGGTGCTCCTTCCGCTGAACCTCGCCGCGATCATGCTGATGACGGAGCGCGGCATCTTCACGCGCATCGGTCTCGCGCGGATTGCCGTTCTACTCGCGCAGGTCGGAGGAATCGCGGCGGCGGTGAAGTATGCGCCGAGTCGGGCCGGGGCGATCGCGAGTTACGAGGCGCTTCCGGCCGACTGGTTCACCTGGACCCCGCTCGCCCAGCTTCCCTTGTTCGCGTTCTTCCTCGGCGCCGCGCTCATCATCACCGGGATCGTGTTCCGCGCGAGCGCCACCGGGCGAGCGTTCCTGTGGGCGCTCATCGCTGCATTCATGGCGCTCCATTCAGTCGATACACCGGTGGCCGCCACGATCTACGGCTCCACCGCCGGACTGATCCTCGTCGTGGCCGTCATCGAGGCGTCGTACCTCATGGCGTATCAGGACGCGCTCACTGGATTGCCCGCGCGTCGGGCGCTCACCGAAGCGCTGCAGCGCGTGAACGGAAAGTTCACGATCGCGATGGTGGACGTCGACCACTTCAAGAAGCTGAACGATCGCTATGGGCACGACGTCGGCGATCAGGTGCTTCGCATGGTGGCGTCGCGCCTGAATGGAGTCGCGAGCGGCGGCCGCGCGTTTCGCTATGGCGGCGAGGAGTTCGCGATCCTCTTTGCCGGCGATGGCGTCGAGGAGTGCTTGCCCGAGCTCGAGACACTCCGCCGCAGCGTGGAGGAGTCGAAGTTCACCGTGAGACGTCGGCTTCAGCGGCGCAAACCCGCCAAGAGCAAGAATGGCGGGAACGGCGGCAGAGCCCGTCCGCAGATCACGGTGACCGTCAGCATCGGGGCGGCGGAATCGAATGGACGACAGGACGCGCCCGAGCACGTGGTGCAGGCGGCGGACCGCGCGCTCTATCGCGCGAAGGACGCGGGGCGGAATCGCGTCGAGAGCTGATTCGTCGGGCCGTTGCGGCCGCGGTGGCCACGCGCCGTGCGTCGACCACCGCGGTCGCTGGTGAATCGGCGAGCTACACTCCCACCGAAGTGAGAGCCGCCCGCAGTGTATCGACGAACGCCTTCGGCTGGTCCATCACCGGATCGTCGGCGGCGTTCTCGACCACGCGCAACGGCCAACCGTAGCGCTTGCTCGCGGCCTCCGCGACGGTGAGCGGCGTGGCGAGATCGTGACGTCCCCAGATGAGACTCACGGGAACAGCGATGCGCCTCAACTCTTCCTCCGGAATCGCTGGGAACCCGTAGCGCTCCATCATCGCGTGCAGCGCGCCAAACAGATCTGGAACGCGAATGCGATCGAGATTGTACGCTTCGATATCCTGCCACCGGTCGCCCAGTCGGCCCTGCAGGGCGTCGAGGTCGTACGAGCAGACCTGCCACAGACCCCGATGCGTCTCCTCGCTGGGCTTCGTGAGATACGCGCTCAACGCCTGTCCGAAGTCTGGTCTCGGCTGAAATGGCGCGAGACCCATCGCGTCAACCAGCACCAGATTTTTCACTCGTTCGCCGCGGGAGCTGACATAGCGGGCGGCGATCGCACCGCCGATGACGTGGCCCACCAGGACAGGCGGTGTCGAGCAGGTGCAGTCGATGAGATCATCGACCCACGCCAGCATCCGATCGAGCCCCGGATCGTCCATCACTCCCGACTCGCCATGTCCCGGTAGGTCGGGCGCGATGACGCGGTGCGTCGTCACCAGATCCGGAAGCACGGGGAACCACTTGGGCGCGTACTCTCCCGGGCCGTGAAGCAGAACCATCGGCGTTCCGTCACCGCCCTCGAGTACCACAGTCGAGACTCCGGCCAACTGCAGACGTCGCTCCGTCATCGGCAGGCCGTTCAGCAGCCGATCTCGAACGGTCTCGGCGCGCGTGGCGTGCATCTGGGATGTAGTCATGTGGCTCCTCCTCGGTTCGTGTGAGCTTTCGAGGACCGAATCTGCGAGGGGAGCAATGGCGGGCGCTTCGGCGAAAGCACCCAATCTTTCGCTGCACGCTGCGTGGGTATTTTCCGCCAGCCCGCGTCGGTAGAACCTCAAAAAAGCTGATGATCGTACGCGTAGGCCGTGGCGGCGGCGCGCGAGGGAACGCCAAGCTTCGTGAGGATGTTGCTCACGTGCCGGTCGATGGTCCGCTCGCTCACGGACAGCTGGCTGGCGATGGCCTTGTTGGTCTTCCCCGCCGCGATCAAACGGAGCACCTGAAGCTCGCGAGGGGTGAGCTCTGGGTGCCGCTTCGACGGTTTACTTCTCTCGGTCGCCTCGAGCCGGGCGAGGTCCGGGGCAGCGCCTAACTGCTCGAACACGGCTCTTGCCGCCGCGAGCTCGAGTCCGCCCGCCTCCGCATCGCCGAGTGATGTGCAGGCGAGCCCGAGAAGCATGCGGGCACGAGCGGCCTCGTGAGGCGCCTCGACCCTGTCCCACAGCTCGAATGCACGGCGCAGCGGAGCCACCGCCTCACGAGCATCGCCGGCGGCGAGCGCGACCGCGCCCTGGCCGTGCGCGGCCATTGCGCGCACGGCGTCCGTGTCGATCGCGGAGGCCAGCTCCTCCAGCTCACGGGAGCCAGTGCGCGCTTCCTGGACATCGCCCGCCGCGAGCATGATCTCGATGTGGGCCGGCAGCAGCTGCGTACGCTGAAACGTCTCGGTGGCCGCGCTCAGGACGCGGCGGATTGCCGCGGCCGCCGCATCGGTACGTCCCTGCGCCAACCGCAGCAGCGCCAGGCCGGGCTGTGGCTCGAACCCCCGTGAGCTCGCGGCGCGGTACATCTCCTCGGCGGGCTCGAACTCCCCTCGCAGACGGTGGATCTCTCCCTGCTGATAGAGCGCCGCGGCGGGCGGCTTCCGGTTGGCCTGTTCGCAGCGCTCGTACGCACGACGGACTTCCATCATCGCGTCGGGCCATTCGCCCTGAAGCCGCAGAATCTCGGCGCGCCTGACGAGGCAGGTTGCCGTGAACGCGACCAGCTCCGGCTGCTGCTCGCACCACCGCGACAAGGCGGAGGTCCATTCACGAGCACGGCTCATGGCGTAGACGCGCTGGCACACCTCAATGACGCTGCAGTAGATCAGGCCCGTCATGATGGGCGACAGCTCTCCCGCGATGACGGCGAGCATGGCCTCGTCGAGAAGCGCGAGGCCAGCGTTGATCTTTCGTTCCAGGACGAGCGCCCGTCCCTGGAGATGACGGGCGGCGGCAATCAGGTCGGCATCGAAGAAACGAGTCCCGATCTCGACGGCGTCGCTGGCGGCGCGGTGGGCGGCCTTGGTGTTTCCTTCGACGAGATGCCGCTCGACCTCCGGCAACAGCAAATATCCTTGTTCGACGCACTCGCGTGAATCGAGCAGCCGGCGCGCGCGGGAGAGCCATCCGGTCGCGAGTGCGACGTCGCCGGTGAACATGGACGTGAAGCCGAGCCAGAACGCCGAGCGGGCGGCGCGAACCGGGGCGCTGGCGGCCACATCGGCGTGGTGGACGCGCTCGAGAATGGTGCGATAGTCCAGATCGCGGCCGGTCAGATACGCCGCCGTCGCCAGCAGCTCGAGGTCTTCGCGGCCGAGGGGATTCGTTCGATCGGCGTGCGAGAGCGAGGCATATGCATCGGCCCACGCGCGACGCCGATAGGCCCCGCGCCCGTGCTCGAGGATGTCCAGCGTTTCGCGATCGCTCTCCATCATTCAGAAGCGACGTCGGCAGTGTCGTTGGGGCGCGTGATGACCCTGAAGGATGCGGCGGTGACACCGAGTCGACCACCCCCGCGCTCTGCCTCGCGCAACTCGCCTCCTCGTGGTACCATCGTTCCCGGTGACCTGGTGAACTCGAAAAGGAGTGAGAATGCGCCGCACGAATCGCCTTCTGTTGACCGTCCTCACGTGCGCCCTGTCGGCGAGCGTCGCCGGCGCGCAGACGTTCCGCACCGACGATCCCGTGATTCGCCGGATGTGGCAGGTGGGAATGCAGCAGTCCGAGACCGAGGCGCTTGCCCAGGTTCTCATGGATTCGATCGGGCCGAGGCTGTCGGGAACGCCGGGATTTCAGTCGGCGGTGGACTGGCTCGAGAAGACGTACAAGGCGTGGGGCGTGACGGTTCGACGCGAGCGCTACGGGACGTGGCGCGGATGGCGGCAGGGAACCGTCCACATGGAGATGATCGCGCCGCGCGTGCAGAACCTCGAGGTCGAGCTGCTCGCGTGGAGCCCCGGGACCGGCAGCCGTGCGATCGAGGGCGACGTGGTCATCGTTCCGGAATTGGCCGACGCGGCCGCCGCGCGCCGGTGGTTAGGCACGGTGCGCGGGAAGTTCGTGTTGATGTCGCCTCCCGAGATCATGTGCCGCGCGCCGCAGGAGCTGGAAAAGTACGCTCGCTCGGTCACCGTTAGGCGGATCGACTCGCTTCGTGCCATCACGCGCCGTGATGTCCTGTCGCGCTTCATGTCGCTCGCCCCGGAGGGAGCACGGCAACAGAACGCCGGCCCAGCCATCCACATGCGACTCGACTCCGCCGGCGCGGCCGGGATCATCACGTCGAACTGGTCGGGCGGGTGGGGGGTGAACAAGATCTTCTCCGCCTTCGCGACGCGGGCGCCGAGCGTCGATGTCTCCTGTGAGGACTACGGCCTGCTGTACCGGCTCGCGAGCAGGAACCAGGGACCGCGGGTGCGCCTGACGGCCGACGCGCAGGCGACGCCGCAGGAAGTCCCGATGTTCAACGTGGTGGCCGAGCTGCGCGGGACGGAGCTGCCGAACGAGTACATCGTCTTTTCGGCCCACCTCGACAGCTGGCACGGGGCGACCGGCGCCACCGACAACGGAACCGGGACGATCACGATGCTCGAGGCGATGCGCATCCTGAAGGAAACGTATCCGAATCCGCGTCGCACGATCATCGCCGGCCACTGGGGTGGCGAGGAACAGGGGACGATCGGCTCGCTCGCGTTCGGCGAGGATCATCCCGAGATCATTCAGGGGTTGCAGGTCGCCTTCAATCAGGACAATGGCACGTGGCGCGTGGAGATTCTCGAGGCGCAGGGATTCCTGAAGGCGGGCGGCAACCTGGCGCGATGGGTGGCGCAGCTGCCGACGGAGATGACGGACAGCGTCAAACTGCAGGTGCCGGGTCCGCAGGCCAATCAGGGGAGCGACCACACGTCGTTCGTGTGCCGGCCGGCGCCGGCGTTCCGGCTGCAGTCGAGCTACACGGAGTACCGGCAGTACACGTGGCACACGAACCGCGACACGTACGACAAGATCGTGTTCGACGACCTCAGGAACAACGCGACCATGGCGGCGATGCTGGCCTATGCGGCGTCGGAGGATAGAGAGAAGACCTCGCGGGAGGTAACCGTGCTGCCGCCGGGGCCTAACGGTCAGCCGCGGCCGTGGCCGACGTGCGGGCGGGCGAGGCGGAGCTCGAGCGGGCAGTAGCACGGTCGGCCGACTCAACGGGACCCCGGCAGGACACCGGCATAAGGCGACATGTCGGGTCCCGAGGGCATTCTGCGTATGTCCATGCAGGGCCCTTCAAGGACTCCGCCATGCATCGTCGCCACTTGTACCACGCGTCGAGCGTTGTCGCGCTCGCGCTCGCCGCTTCCTGCACGCGCGACAACCCCATCGCACCCGAGTCCCCGGGGAGCACGCCGCACCTCGTCATCGGCGCTATCGGTGACCCGATCACGTACTGCAACCCGGCGGTCATCACCGTTCGGGACAACGGGCCAGCGATTCCGTATCCCTCGGTCATCACCGTCGATGGGCTGCCGGCGGGCTCCTATCAGGTGACGGCGACGGTCAAGAACTTCACGCACCCCCTCCCCGCCGATGTCGACATGGTGCTCGAGGGCCCCGGCGGCCGGAAGGTGATGCTCATGTCCGACGCGAACGCCGTGCTCAACCGCTCCCTCAACGTCACGCTGACGTTCGACGACGACGCGCTTGCGTTCGTGCAGCAGGGCGTCCCAACGCTCTCGAGCGGCACCTACAAGCCGACGAACTACGGCGCGAGCGACCCCGCGCCTAACGGGATCCCCTCGGGACCCTACGCAGCGGCACTCGACGTATTCGACGGAACGCCACTCAATGGCATGTGGCAGCTCTACGTGTGGGATGATGCCACCTTCGAGGCCAACCCGATCAACGGGGGATGGTGCGTCAACTTTACGCCCGTGAGCCCCGATCCGACGGCCCATGCCGGCGGCCCATACGTCGCCCACGCCGAAGTACCGCTCACCTTTGACGGAACCGGCTCGAGGGATCCGGACGGCGACATCGTCTCATACGCCTGGGACTTCGGCGACGGCGAGTCCGGCACGGGCCCGACCCCTGCGCACACGTACGCGACCGGCGGGACCTACACGGCGACACTCACCGTGACCGACGCCGGCGGCCATACCGATGTCGCGACCGCGACGGTGACGGTCTTCCCGGCGGGCACGTTCTGCAATCCCGCATCGATCACCATCGTCGACGCCGCTCGCGCCCTTCCTTATCCGTCGACGATAACCGTGTCGGGCGCGCCCACGAGCTCGTTCAAGCTCACAGCCACACTCTTCCGCATCAATCACCCGACGCCGGGGGACGTCGACATCCTCCTCGTGGGCCCGGGCGGGGAGAAGGTCATGCTCTTGTCCGATGCCGGCGGGAGCGCCGATCTCCTCAACGACACGCTCACGTTCGACGATGCGGCGGCCGCTCAGGTCCCCCAGTTCCCAGTGAGCTTCGCCAGCGGATCGTACCAGCCCACGAACTACGGCAGTCCCGACGCCATGCTCACTCCCGCGCCGGCCGAGCCGTATTCCACGGCGATGTCCGCCTTCGCCGGGAGCGATCCTAACGGTACGTGGTCGCTCTTCGTCCGGGATGATCTCCTACTTGGCGGCGGCAACGGCTCGATCGCGGGCGGCTGGTGCATGGCCTTCACCCAGGTGAATGCCGCGCCCGTCGCCAACGCCGGCGGCCCCTACTCCGGTAGCGAAGGCTCTCCGATCGCCTTCGACGGCACCGGCTCCAGCGATCCCGACGACAACATCACCACCTACGAGTGGAACTTCGGCGATGGCAATACCGGAACGGGCGCAACGGTCGAGCACACCTATGCCAATGGCGGGACCTACACGGTCACGCTGACGGTGACCGACGCCTTCGGTGCGACCAGCTCCGCCACCGCGACGGCGACCGTGGCCGACGTCGCCCCAACGGCCACGCTCGACGCACCCGCCTCGGTGAGCGAGGGCAGTGACGCGACGATCTCGCTCGCGTCGCCATCGGTGGCAGACGCTCGTTATGCGTTCGACTGCGGCTCCGGGTACGGGGCCATTGGCTCGACGTCGAGCGTGTCGTGCCCAACGAGCGACAACGGGACGTTGGCGGTGAAGGGGAAGGTCATCGACGCAACCATCGACGATCTCTTTACCGAGTACGCGGCGAACGTCACCGTGTCGAACGCCGATCCCGTGGTGACGTCGCTCTCCCTGCCAACCAGTCCGGTCGCTGTGAACACTCCGGTGACGTTAGGTGCCACGTTCACCGATCCGGGCACGGCCGATACCCACACCGGCGAGTTCGAGCTCGGTGCCGCTGGGCCGGTGCTCCCCGGCGTCATCGCCGGCGGGTCGCTCACCGCGAGCGCCAGCATCGCCCAGGCGGGTGTGTACACGGTCACTGCCCGCGTGACCGATGACGACGGAGGAGTCGGCACTCGCTCGAGCGCGAGCGATGCGACCGCCTTCGTCGTCGTCTACGACCCCACCGGAAGCTTCGTCACCGGCGGCGGGTGGATCAATTCTCCGTCCGGTGCGTACGCGGCGGAGCCCAGCTTCAGCGGCAAGGCGAGCTTCGGGTTCGTGGCGAAGTACAAGCCCGGTGCGAGCGTGCCGAGTGGCGACACCGAGTTCCAGTTCAAGGCGGGGGATCTCAACTTCAAGAGCACGAGCTACGAGTGGCTCGTCGTGTCCGCCGCGCACGCCCGGTACAAGGGCGCGGGTACGATCAACGGTGGCGGGAGCTACGGCTTCATGATCACCGCCGTCGACGGCGATCGAAAGGGAGCGGGTGATGCCGACGAGTTCCGCATCAAGATCTGGGACCTCTCGTCAGGCCACATCGTCTACGACAACAAGATGGGCGAGAGCGACGAGTCGGAGTCCGGGACGGCTCTGGGAGGTGGCAGCATCGTGATCCACCGCTAGCCGCGCAGCAGCGAATCGAGGAGCGTTCGATACCTCGAGGCCTCGCCCTCGCGTCCCTGGGCTTGATACAGCTTCACCAGGGAGGCGAGGGCGAGCGAGTCGTATCGCAGACGAAGTCCCGGCATTCGTCGCCCGCGAATGACCGCATAGCCCCCGACGAGGAGCGATTCGGCTTCGGTGAGCTTGCCGCGCTCGCGTAGCACGTCGCCGAGTGTGATGCGCGCGTGGGCGACCAGGAGATTCTCGTCGTCGAAGCGGACTCGGTATATCCGCACCGCCTCGCGCAGATGAGGCTCCGCGCGCGCGAAGTCTCCCCGCTGCCGATACAGTCTTCCCAGATCGTCGTCACCCGTGCCGACCGCAAAGTAATCGTCACCGCCGAGGCGCCGGTGCATGGTCTGCGCTTCGGCGTACGCTGCCGCCGCCTCGTCCAGCCGCCCCGCGCGGTGCAGCGTCAGGGCGAGCGCTCTCACCGTCTGCGCCAGCTCACGGTTGCCCTCGGGGTACGCTGTACGCAGAACGTCCACGGCCTCGCGCAAGGCACTTTCCGACTCGGCATGCTTCCCCTGCTCGCGCAGCGCGCTGCCCACGTAGTGAAGCGCCGCACCGACGCTCGGATGCCTTGGGCCGAAAAGCGCTTTCCTCGTCATGAGTGCCTGCCGGAACAGACGCTCGGCGGCCTCGTTGTCGCCGCGAATAAAGACCATCTGCCCCACCCTCACGAGGGCATCCCAGCGCTGCACCGTCAGCACCGGCGGCTGCACGGTGATGGCCGCAATCCACTCATCGAAGACCGGGCGTGCGGCGCGCACGTCGCCTGCCTCATGGAGCGCGTTGCCGAGCCAGTACAGCGTCTCGAGCGTTTCCAGGTGGCTCGGTCCTAACGACGCTCGTCGAATGGCGAGCGCCTCGCGGTATAGCCGGCCGGCGTCGGCGAATTGCCCCTGACCGTACGACACGTTCCCCAGATTGTGCAGGGTGGCGGCAACATCCGGGTGATGGCCGCCGAGCGCGTCCCGACGAAGGGCGAGCGCTTCCTCGAACAATGTGCGCGCCTGCGTGTGGTCGGTGAGCTCGGAGTGCATCTGGCCGATGACGTCGAGCACTTGTGCCCTCACGAGTGGCTGCCCGGTGAGCTCCTGGGCGCGCGCAACGCCGCGCCGCAGAAGCTCGCGCGCGGTCACCGTGTCGCGAAATGCCTGGCCGCCCTCGCTGGCCTCGAACAGACTGAGCATGAGGTCGGTGACCTGCTGGGCCTTTTGCGCCTCGAGCTCGGCCTCGCTCAGGGCGCGCTCCACCCGCGCCCGTTGCAGATTCATGGTGACGACGTACGCGCCCGCGAGTATGATGGCGGCGCTTGCCGCGGCGAGCCCCCAGCGGTGACGCCGCGCAAAGCGGCGTGCGCGGTATCCCGCGGTCTGCCGTCGCGCCAGGACGGCATGGCCGGAGAGATGGCGCCCGATGTCATCGGCCATCTCCTGCGCCGACCGGTAGCGCTGCTCCGGTTCTTTCCGCACCGCCTTGAGCACGATGGCATCGAGGTCGCCGCGCAGTGCTCGCTGGTCGGGCGACGAAGGCGCCGCCGGCTCCACGTCGAGAATCGCGCGCTCGAGCTCGTGCGGCCGCTCATGCCGCGTGCCGAATGGCAGGCGGCCCGTGAGCAGCTGATAGAGCACGACGCCGAGCTGATAGACGTCGGTGAGTGTCGTTGCCGTCTCGCCTCGCACCTGCTCCGGGGCCGCGTACTCGGGCGTCATCCAGCGCTGGGTGGTGAAGTCGCGGGTCGACATCCCGGGATCGAGCAGCTTGGCCAAGCCGAAGTCGAGCAGCTTCACCTGTCCGTCGTTCGTCACGAGGATGTTCGACGGCTTGAGATCGCGGTGCACGACGAGGTTCCGATGTGCGTATTGCGTTGCCTCGATCACCGTGAGGAACATCTCGAGCCGCTGGCGAAGCGTGAGATTTCCCGCCTCGCAATACTGATCGATCGGTTTGCCATCGATCAGCTCGATCACGAGGTATGGGAGGCCATCGTCGGTGACCCCGCCATCGAGCAGCCGCGCGATGTTGGGGTGGCTCAGCGACGCCAGAATCTGCCGCTCGGAGCGGAAACGCACCTGATCGATGTCCGAGTCGTGGCCGGGCCGCAGCACCTTGAGCGCCACCTGCTGCCGGAATTGCCCGTCATCGCGCTCGGCGAGAAACACCAGCGCTGTGCCACCACGACCGATCTGCCTAACCAGCCGATAGGCACCGATGCGGCTGCCTTCGCGGGTGTAACGCGCTCCACGTCCTTCTTCCACCAGGGCCGCGGCGACGACCACCGGAGGTGAATCCAGGTAACGACGGGCGGTCTGGTATCGGGAGAGCAGGGCTTCCACCTCCCGGCGGAGCTCCGGGTCGCTCGCGCATCGCTCCTCGATGATGCGCGGCCATTCGGTGGGGTCGGTCTCGAGCACGACATCGACGACACGCTCGACCTCCCTCCAGCGCTTGTCGTTCATTGTCATCTCCGGTCGAGGGCTCGCAACAGGACCAGCCGCGCCTTGAGCCAGTCGCGCTCGACCGTGCGGGTGGTGACGCCGAGCATGCGCGCGATGTCGGCTTCGGGGAGCCCGGCGAAGAAGCGAAGCTCGACCACCTGGCGGAGCCGCGGGTCCACCGACTCCAGCTCGGTCAGCGCTTGATCGAGGGCCAGAATCTCATCCAGCTCGATGTCGAGCGCGGCATCCTCATCACCTAACGACACCCGCTCGAGCCCGCCTCCCCGCTTGACCGCCGCACGCCGGCGCGCGAAGTCGACGAGCACCTGTCGCATGGCCCGCGACGCCGCGGCAAAGAAGTGGGCGCGCCCATCCCAGGTGGCGTCGACCGCTCCGAGCTTGAGAAATGCCTCATGCACGAGCTCCGTCGTGCTCAGCGTGGCGGAGGGGTCACTCGAGCGCCGGTGGCTCCGGGCCATGCGCTTCAGCTCGGCGTAGACGATGGGGATGAGCTGCTGCTGGGTGACCATCCCCTATTATGGGAGGGGCAGCGGCGGGTGCAACTCTGTTGCGCGCGCGCATCGGCGGCGAGCCTCGCGCGGGAGGGCGGGGCTCACCGCGCAGGGGTATGGGCGTATTGCCATGTCACGATGGTTGACCCGCCCTGGCGAGGCTCGAGCTGCCGAACATGGCAGCACGGCCATACCATCCTCCCGGGCGACCCCCGAGACAGCGTCGAAGCCTAACGACCCCGAGCTCTACATCAGCAGCCTGAGCCGCACGCCAAGCCTAACGGCCATGCGCCCGTGGCCGTGCGGCTCGATGAGGAGTGAGGTCCGCCCTGCACGTCTCGCGTTCGTCCGGTGCGCCGCCCGCCCCGCGTCGAAGATGCTCCAGGCCCAGGCCGCTCCCGCAACGATCAAGCTCGCGGTCCACAGGCCGTTTCGCTCACACTCGGACGACCCGAGGGCCTCCAACGCGCAAACGGGGGCATCGGCGAGAGCGCCGGCGAGCAGGACACCGGGGATGCCGGCCATATAGAGGATGCCGTGCCCTACCTCTCCGGCATACATGTGCCCTCCCCCTGGCACGACGAGCCCGACCAGCCGCGCCGCGGTGGGACTCTTGAGCTCATGGCCCTGCTGGGCGACGGCCGCGGGGGTAGCGAGCAGACACGCGGCGAGTACAGCGCGAACAATCAATGGGTCCTCCTGAGCCCATAATAGCAGAACGAGCAACGCCGCGCGAGGCGCACGGGAGCCGCGAAGGAACGACGAACGTTAGGTCGGCCTAACGCCCGGCCCTGCCTTCGCCTTATAGTCGGCATCCCTGGGTTGACGTCAGGCATACGCGGGCCGTATCGTCGTACTCCCCGTTCGAGGCGAATGCACTCTCGACATGCTCGGTGCACGCTAATGCCGCGCGCCCTTCGCGCCGCCGCGGCCACGGTCACTGTTGCCTTCGCGACGGCCGTGGCGGCTGCCTGTGATTCGACAACCGGCCCGCCGGCCTCGCGCATGGCCGTGCTCTCCGACACGGGAGTATCGGACACGATCCTGACCCTGCTGACCGCCCCTCTCGTCGTGCGAGTTCTCGACGAGATTGGTCTGCCGGCGAGCGACGTTCCTGTCCGCTTCGAGGCGCTCCACATGCCGTACCCCGCGAGCTCGTACGGCGCCTTTCTCTACAGCGCGCCCGATGGGCCCCAGATCGGCACGATCATCGTCGATACTACGGACTGGAACGGAGAGGCGCGCGTGTGGGTCCGGTTAGGCATCCACGCGGGACAGGTGCGGATCGCCGCCGATGCGCCCACGCTCGCGCTCTCGACGACCGCCACCTACACCGTGCTTCCCGGCGCCGCCACGCGCGTGCAGGTCGTGCCCGCTGACAGCGCGGCGTATCAGGGACGAGGCTACACCCTCCGCAGCGCGATCGTCGATCGCTATGGAAACGCGCGACCGGATCCGGTGACCTACGTCGCGACCGCTCCCACCACAGTCGATGTCGACGAATCCGGTCGCATCGCGGCCCATGCAATTGGCCGAGGTGCGATCATCGCGGCCGCCGGCACGTTCCGCGACACCGCCTGGGTGAGCGTCGTGCCCGACGGAATGATCGCGGCCCACAAGGTCCGCATCTCCGGCGACGACGCGACCGCGGTCGTCTTCATGGGGCTCGATGGCTCCGGGTACGAGGAGCGTCCCGTGCCGTATTGGGCCCAGCCACGTCCCGACTGGGCGCGCACCGGCGACGCGGTCGTGATGGAGGACGGCGGCAACGAGGCGCTAGCGAAGCCGAACCAACTCGTCGTCATCCCACGTGGTGAGGGCCCAACGATTCCGGTCGGCCGCGCCGTGCAGGCGGGACATCAGTTCTACCCGCAGTACTCGCCTGACGGGTCGTGGATCTACTTCTCCGCAAGTCCTCCGATCGTCGGAGGCGTGATTCCGGATGGGTACGGCCAGCTGGAGCTGTGGCGTGTACGTCCCGACGGGTCGTCGGCCGAGCGCCTCTATCCCGGCGGCACCTACCACAACAACGATTTCAGGCCGTCGGTCGCGCCGAACGGAAATCGCGTGGTCTTTCTGACGAACAGAGTGTGCTGCGGCGGTTCCTCCTTGATGATCCTCGACCCCGGGAGCGGGACCGTCGACACGCTTCGCACGGCGGCGGGTCTGACGATCAGTGGCGAGGGGGTGCGCTGGTCTCCCGTGGACAATGATCTCATCGCCTACGTGAGCACGCGCATCTGGCTCACGAGTGCCGACGGCACGACGCAACGAGCGGTCACGCCACAAGGAAAGGCGTATGGGCCTGAGATCGACTGGTCACCGGATGGTCGCTGGATCATTGCGCGTTCGGGGAACGACCACCTCCTTCACCTGATCGAAGTCTCCAGCGGACTCACACTCCCGCTCGGGTTCACCGACCGGCTCACGGCGCCGGCCTGGCACCCCTGATCGCGCCTCATGACACCACACCACGCCGCCTCACTCGCCCTGCTCTCGGCCACCGTGCTCGCCATGCTCGGCGCCTGCAACCGCGATTCGACGGGCCTGACGAGCAACCCGTCCACGCGAGTAGCGATCGGCGACACGGTCACGGCCACGATTCAAACGGGCGGCGAGCCGCACACGTTCACATTCGACGCGCGTCCCGGCGACTCGCTCGCGTTGTTCCTGCACGCGGCCTCGGGCTCGGTGAGCCTGACGGTGATGGGACCCGACGCCTCGACACTCGCGACGTTAGGCGACACCGGCCGGCCGGGGGCGCTCGAGGAACGGGGCGCCCCGCCGTTCGCCGTTCGCGTCGAGGGGACGCACGTGGTCCGCGCCGCCGCGCTCGGCTCCAGCGCCACGTCCTTTCGCTTCATCCTCTGGCGCACCGCGAACGGGCCCGAACGCCGTCCGGTCACCATCGTCATCGGTGACACGGTTCGCGGTGAGAGCCTCGAGACGCCGGCCGACGTCGACGAATTCACCGTCCAGGGACAGGAAGGCGATGAGCTGATCGCATACGTCCGCGCGCTGGCGCCGCACCCCTTGGCCGTCATCAGCCTGGATATCACGCGCACCGGAGCCGATCCCTTCTGGGGTGGGGTGGCATCGGTCATGAGCGATACCGCCGCCGCCGAGTTGGAGGCGCGGCCGACTGGCCGCTTCATTCTGCCCGCGACGGGCGAGTACAAGGTCCGGGTCGAGATCTACGGGCGCCGATGGGGCGGGACCGCCGGACAGGTTGCCGGCTATCCCCGCGGGTACGAGCTCCAGCTGCGCCGCATCGTCCGCGCACCGGAGCGCGTGCCAGCCACTATTACACCGGGCGACACGCTCGCCGTCGAGGCAATCGACTACGTCGGCGACATCGATGAGCTGACGATCGCGACGGTACCCGGTGGTGAGTACAACGTCTTTCTCGAGCGACCGGGGGAGGGGCGGCGGAGCCTGTCGGTTCGCGTCGTTGGCCTCACCGAGCCGTGGGCGGAGCCGGCGGCCATGGTGAACACCCCGGGATTGCCGCTGCAGGCGACGGCCACCGGGAGTTTCAACGTCGGAACGGGAGCGACCGGACGGATCCAGGTGGCGGCCGACGCGAACGCCGGAGCCTACAAGGGTCCCTACCGTGCGTTCGTGTACCCGCTGAATCGTTCGCCGGAGGTCGCCGATGCATCGCTCGTGCTCGGCGACACCGTCGCGGGGGAGGCGATCGAGCTCGCCGGCGACGTGGATGAATTCACGCTGACGGTGCCGGATACCACGCTCGCCAACTTCGCGATCTGGCGCGACGGAACGGAGACTTCCGATCTCGTGAGGCTGCAGCTCATCCGGGATGCTGGAGGGCAGGTGGCGATGACGGAAGCCTATCGCGGCACGCCGGGTGAGAAAACGGGAAAGGGCACGGGGACGTTCAGCCTTCCGGAGGGCACCTACCAGCTGCGCATCAGCGGCAGTGACTCGCGCGGCTTTGGCTATCGAGGTCCGTATCGCGTGCAGACGCACGTGATCGACCCCGCGCCCGAATCGGGGCCGACGGCGATCTCCTTCGGCGACACGGTGCTGGGCGTGGTGGAGCCGCTCGGGGACATCGACACGTACAGGTTCACCGCCCGAGTGATGCAGCACGTCAACGTCCGCCCCGAGAGTGTGGGCGGTGAGCCGCTGCCAAGCACCTATGCACTGGTTAGGCACGTGCGGACGGGAGTACCGCTTTCACCTCGGTGGTACGGAGGAACGCAGTTGCCGCGTTTCGATATCCCGGAGGATGGGGAGTACACGATCGAATACGCGGGGTCGAATGGGGGGCGCGTCGTGAGCGAGCGAGGTCCGTATCGTCTCGTCCTCGACACCGTCAGCACGGCACCGGAGCAGCATGGGACGCTCGTGTCGCCGGGAGACTCCGTGACTGGCGAATCGCTCGACTTCTTCGGCGACATTGATGTCTTCGTCCTGAGCGGCGCGCCCGGCGAGGAGCTCCTGATCACGTTCGCGGCTCCGGGATCGTTCGTCGACCTCGATCTTCTCGATCTCGATACGCGCCTGCGCATCGATGGAACGACGAGCAGTGGCTCCGTGACGAACACCGGGCGGTTCAGGCTGCCAGAGAGTGGAAGGCTCGCCATGCGCGTGTGGGAGCGCGAGAGCTGGCAGTTTGGCGGGATCACCGGCCTTTATCGCATCGCGGTGAGTCGCATTGATCGCCGTCCCGAGAACGTCGCTGCACAGGTCGACATCGACAGCATCGTGGAGGGCGAGGCGATCGATCCTGACGGCGACGTCGACGAGTTCACGTTCAACGGTGTGGGAGGGGACACGGTCAACGTGTACTTCCAGACGCCCCTCGGAACGTGTTGCTTCGACGGGCTGGTGCTCGAGCTGGTGAACCCGGCGACCGGAGCAATCCTCGGCTCGGTCCGCAGCGCGAACTCGACGCAGCGGCTCGACGAGCAGGGGACGGGGCCCGTCGAGCTGCCGTCGAGCGGCACATACATGGTTCGCGTGCGCGGCGGGCTGGATTGGCTGGGGCGGGGTCAGTACCGGCTGCAGGTCAAGAAGTTGGCCTGACCGGGGGCGTATCCTCGCTGCCTCCTGATCCGACTCATTCCCCCGTTCCCGCCGGGCCGCGGCTGAGCCCGCGGCCGGACGCGAGCGCGTTCTCGACGAGCATGAGCCCCGACTCGCCGCTCCGCCGGACCATCTTCAGCAGCATGTCGATGCTGGATACTTCCTCGAGCTGCTCGCGGGCGAACCACTCGAGGAAATCGTGAGATAGATAGTCCTTCTCGCTCGTCGCCCGCTCGAGAAGCGCGACGATCTGCTTCGTCACCCGGTTCTCCCACTCGAGCGCCAGCGACACCGCCTCCTCGGCCGAAGCGAATTTGTGGCGTGGCGCGGGGATCGCGGGGATCTCGACGCTGGCGTTCGCGTCGAGCAGGTAGCGAACGAATTTCATGGCGTGCTCGCGCTCTTCATCCGCCTGCTTGAAGAAGTGGTCGCGGAACGCCGGGAGGCCGGCATCGTCGAAATACGCGGCGATGTTCACGTATTGCAGCGACGCGCCGAACTCGTGGCCGATCTGCTCGTTCATCTGCTTGTTCATCGCTTCGCTGATGAGCATGTGTGCCCGTCCTCGCATTCGGTTCGACCAGGAGTGATCCAGCAAGGTAACCTAACTGTCCGCCTCTGGCATCGTGGGGCGCGGGCCCCATATTGGGGTTGTCTCGTCACGGAGCCCCGCGGAATGCGGCTCGCCGCCGCCCTGCTCCTGATGGTCTGCGAGGTCACCCACGCCCAGGTGGTGACGGAATCGCCCGCACCATTCGACAGTGCGGGGCGGATCATGACGATCACGCCCCCACTCGCCGCGCGGATCGCCCTGTCACCGGACGTGTGGCCGGTCACCGGAGACTACGAGGAAGCACGACTGTACTCGTCGAGCGGCGGCGACTACATCCTCGCCGTTCGCCGTCGCGGCGGCGCCATCGAGCGTTACACAATCACCCCGGATACTCGTGAGGCGCTCCGGGTCGCCGTAACGCGCGGGATGGCGGTCAGCGGCAGACCCGTCAGCGAGGAGCAGCCCGAGATCATCTCCGAGCCGGCGCGCGGTGCGTTCGTCAGGAATCAGATGCTCATTGCCGCGCTCATCTACGGCCCCGCCGCGGCGACGTTCCCGGAGAAGGGCAGCGAGCGCACCGCGGCGTACCTCCTGGTGACGGGAGGAACCTTCTTCGCCCTCATGGCCGCGTCGAAGAACATCGGGGTGACACGGGCGCAGAATCACCTCGCGACCGACGGCGCGTACCGCGGCTCCTTCATCGCGCGCGGTCTCGCCTTCGCGTTCGACGTGGATGAGGACGAGGAGGACGCGTGGGCCGCCAGCGCGCTCCTCGGCGGCATCCTTGGAAGCCTCGTCGGCTTCCAGCTCGGTCGAGGATACACGGACAGCGAGGCGCGGGCGTCGACGTTCGGCTCGACGACACTCGCCGCAACGACGGCGGGCATGCTCGGAGCGTTAGGCGCCTTCGAGGGAGACGACGGCGGCGACCGCGCTGCCGTCGGCGCCATCGTCGCTGCGGGCCTCCTCGGCTACCCGTTGGGTGTGCGGTACCCGCGACGTGCCTCGTATCGCGTGACCGCCGGTGACGTGATGGTCCTGCTGCCGGCGGGGCTCGTCGGCGCCGGCCTCGCCGCGACGCCGGTCGCGAACAGCGACGACCGCGCCGTCGGCGCGCTGATCACCGCGGGCTATCTGACGGGCGTGCTCGTCGGCGACCGGTTGCTCGTCAGGCGATACGACTTCACCGAGAGCGAGGCGCGGCTCACGCAGCTCGGCACCCTCGCGGGCGCACTGATGGGGCTCGGCGTCGCGGTGATGACCGATCCGAGCGACCCCGTCGCGATCGGGCTCATCGCCGCCGGCGGCCTGGGCGGCTTGACCCTCACCGTGGGGATCGCCGACCCTCAGCGCGGGGGCGCGCGAACCGGCATGCGCTTCGCGCCCAGGGGGCGGCGCGAGGCGCGTGTCGAGCTCGATCCGATGTCGCTGGCAAATGCGTTGGCGCGAGTCCGAGGACAGCACTCACTCCTTCGGGTGCGATTCTGACGCACACACTAGCCGGTCGCGAGCCAGTGCGCCCGCAGCTCATCGTTGAACTGCTGCCAACGCTCCTCGGGGAAGAAGATCCGCGCGCCGGTGTAATCGACCCGGCGTCGCGTTCCCGGAATGGTCTTCGCGAGCCAGTGCGACCACGTGACATCGAAGTAGATGTCGTCGGTTCCCCACGCGATGAGCGTCGGTGCCTGGAGCCTGCGAAGCTTCGACTCGACGGCGACGGTCTGGCGACAATCGAACGCGCCGAGAAACCGCACCAGGTCGGCGGTGCGCTGCGGTGACCGCAGGTGAGGACGCAGGTACGCTTCGATCGTTTCGTCCGTCACCAGCTCGGGGCGCTCATACGCCGGACCGAGCGCGCCGGCCGATCGGTAGATCGATGTGTCCGCCAGCATCGCGCTCAGCGTGCCGGGCAGCCCACCGGCCGCGGCCATCGCCAGAAAATCCTTGAATGCGACCGGCGGCCAATTGTCGTGCGTATCGCAGTTGGTCAGGGTCAGGCTGCGGACGCGATCCGGATGACGCGCGGCGAAGATCAGCGCAATGCCGCCGCCGCTGTCGTTGCCGACGAGATCGACCCGGTCGACGTGCAGGGCGTCGAGAAACTCGACGAGCATCTGCGCGTTCGCATCCGATGACACGTCCTGGTCAGCGGTAATCTCGGTGCCTCCGTGCGCCAAGAGGTCGACGGCGATACAGCGCCGGATGTCGCCCAGCGCGGCCAGCTGATGTCGCCAGAGGTATCCGTTCAGCAGCACGCCGTGCACGAACAGTGCGACCGGCCCGCTGCCCTGCTCCACATAGGCGATGCGTCCCGATGGCGTCTCGACGAATCGGCGTCTCGCTTCGAACGCCTTCGCATCCAGGAGCTCCCGCGCCACGTCAGTGAGCGGCGCGTGCGCAGCCTCCATGGTGTGTGATGACATCTGATTCTCCGTGAGAAAGGTGCATGTCTCCGAGGGCCGGATGGATAGCGGCTACATCCAGCGGCGATCAATTACCTCGGAGGTCATGACCTAAGGGCGCGGTAGAACAACAAGCCCGAGTGGCACCGAGCGCAGTCCGCGCCATTCCCGTACCGCCCCGCCGTCGCTACGCACCACCATCTGCGCCGAGATTCCACCGTCCAGCATCACCGCGTCACGGGCGCCGAGCGCGCCCATCAGCGCCGCGGTCTCGGGCGTCGTCAGGCCGAAGGGGACGAAACCGCCGATGCCGCGCAGACCGTCGAATCGGGTGATGACGAACAGCAGACGACCGTCGGTGAGCTGACCTAACGCGGCGCGCGCGTCCCGGTGCGCGACATCGACACCTCCGCCCGCACCGCGGAGCGCCGCGGGCACTTCGCCGCCGTGCAACAGAGTGGGATACGACTGGAACGCCCAGCCGGCGTGCCGCGACGCGGCAGCTGAATCGACCGCGTCGGTTCCGTGAAGCCATCTCACGGAACCGGAAGTATCGACAGTCACCGCACTGGAGAGCGGGCCGACGCCCGGCGGCAGGAACTGTCGCCCATCGAGCACGACCCACCCCCACGGCAGCGTCTCGAGAAACTGACCGGCATTCACCGCGAGCAGCGCGCGCGGCGATGCGCGGTCCGCTCGCCACGCTGCTCGGAACCCGCCGGTGAACGCCGTATCGAGCGTAACCCGCACCTGCGTCGGATCCACTCGCGCAATGATGACGCGAGTGCGCCACGCCTCTCCCCTGCCGGCGATCACGAGCTCTCCCCATTCGACGCCGTCGGATACGCGGTGCCAGGTGATGTGACGGTCGAGTACCGCTCGATCACCCCACCGGGCAGGCGCGTCCGAGGATCGCCACCACGTGCGCCACACGCCGCCGTCGCGCACGCGAAGCGACGAGCGCGGAAGCTCGTCAGGCGGCGCGGGCGACGGCAGCACGAGGAGCGCCGCGAGGATGACGTGGCGAACGGACATCGCGAACAGCCTACGTTCCGTAGCCCAGCGCCCGCCGGATCTCATCGCGGCGACGCTCGAACATCTCGCGCTCCTTTCGCGGCCACCGCGAGAGGTCGCCTTCGCCTGACTGGTCCGCGTACCAGGTGAGGATTCGCTCGCGCGCGAGCGCGAACCGAAGCGGTGGAAGCCCGCTCGCCCGCGCCGCGTTAGGCAGCGTCTGTTCCTGAATTGCGCGCTCCTTCGCCATCAGGCTGTCGATCTGCGCACGAGCTCGGGCAAGCTCGAGGGCCGCCTCGGGGCGGGCCGGGAGCACTCCGCACTTCTTCGCCGCGGCGGCGCTGTCGGCCGCGACATCGATCCCGGTCGTGAGTTTCATGAGGCGGCGGTTGTACCGCTCGACCGCCACCGAGTCACCACGCTGCGCGGCCTGTGTGCCCGAATCGGTGAGAGTCATCATGAGACGGAGTGTTTTCTGGTCCGTCGGCCGCATTGCCCGGCCTTGTAGATCGGCCTGGCGTTTCTCCATCAGGTTGTCCACGTAGTCTCGCTGGCACTGCTCGATGCTCGCATGCCGCACTCGCCACGCTGAATCGAGTGGTATGGCGGTTGGCGCCAGCTCGTTCATGCGCGCCGTCAGACGCGTGCGCTCTGCCTGCACGCTTGCGTAGTCGTTCTGCACCGCACTCATCCCGCGCAGCACGGCCTCGAAGGTCTTCTGGTCCAGCTCCTGACCGATCGTCGCTTCGGTGTAGCGCTCCGCATGGTACGTCCGCTTACCCTGGGTGACGCCGGCCTTCTCCGCTGCCTTGTCAGCCGCCTTGCCGGCGAGCTTCTCGGCGGCCTTCTGCTTGATCATTTTGCCGAGCTGGGCGTGCGCGATGCCCGGGAGGGCGAGCATCATCGCGACCAGCATGAATCTCCTGAACATGAGAAACTCCTATCGTCGTTGGAAACGACTCGTTATGCGATCCATGGCCTGTAAGCAGCATTTTGGTTACCGCAGAGGACGCAGAGATCGCAGAGGACTGCAACTGCCAAGGGCTTTTCCAAAGGCTCCCCCCGTTTGAAGTCCTCTGCGCACTCTGCGTCCTCCGCGGTAAGAAAAGACTCGTGGCCGCGATCAGAAGGTGAAGTAGGTATCCGGGTACCCGCTGATCTTCACTACACCTTCGCACGGGATGCGAATCGTCCGCGTCCGCGTGATGCGCGTGCTCTCGAACTCGATCGTCTCGCTGCAGCGAGCGAAAGTGACCGCCTGTCCGACAGCGCCGGTGACGCCGTTGATCGTTACCTGTCCGGTGAGCGGCGCACTGGTCGTGGCGTCCCGGGCCTCGACCGTAACCGAGAGCGAGGTGGTGGTGAGAGTGGCCGGGGTGCCGGTGAGGGAGAGCAGGACCGGCGCGGGCGGCGGCTCCGGCGGCGGGGCGGCAGTCGCCGTGGAGGCGGTCACCGTGGCCTGGGCCTCTGGGCAGGTGACCTCCATCAGGTCGTGCCGATACATGGCGGTGTCACCCGGCTGGAGACCGGGGGCGGCCCCTTTCGCGAAAGCGATCGGCTTGAACTGGGATGCCAGCCCGGACCTAATTTTCTGGAGCAGCTGCAGGTGCAGGGGGCCGCGCAGGCGGAGATGCACCGGGACCGTGCCGCGATTGACGGCCAGACGCAGGTGGCTGCCGTAGAAGTTCGTCCCGTCGTTGGCCTTCTTCTCGTACGCCCAATCGGTGACGAAGACCTTCTTCTGCCCAGGCTGGAGCGTGATCGTCTCGGCCCCCAGGTAGCCGTCGGCGCGCCCCCAGTTGGACCACATATTGTCCGCGCGCCGGTACTCCAGCGTGCAAGCCTGGGCGGCGATGTCTGTGGCCGACACGGACAGTGCCAGCGTGATCCCCATGCCCAGCGTCAGGTAGGGTGTGCGGTAACGCATAAGTAGACCTCGGAAAGAAATGATTGGTGGTGGTGCGATTGAAAGACGTTCACTTCATGCGGGCGATCTCGATCCGCGCGTGGCTCGCCTTTGGATCGGTGGGCGGCCGCATGGCGCCCAGGCCCATCGCGAAGAGCCGCTCGGTGGGCACGCCGGCGGCCACGAGACGCGCCTTGACCGCGGCCGAGCGCTTTTCCGAGAGCACCTGGTTGCCCGCGGCGTTGCCGCCGTCGTCGGCATGCCCCTCGATCAGGAAGGTTGCCGACTGCTGCAGGAGCAGCTTCGCTATCCGCTCGAGGTATGGATTCGAGGCGTCGTCGAGCTGGTCCGTGGTGCCGACGAAGCGCACCTCCGCGAGGACGAGGCGCCCGGTCTCGAGCTCGGCGGCGAGCTTCCTGTCGTCCCCCGTGCCGCTCACCGCGCCCGCCGCGCTCGACACGAGCTCTTCGGTCTTGCCGACCACGGCGTCGGCGACCGCGGCCGTCTTGCTCACCGCCGTGTCGACGCCGCGTTCGGTCTTGGCGAGCGTGGAATCGATGACGCGTCCGGTTCGAGCCATCGCCGCACTGTCGGCCCTGGCCTTCGCCGCGTCGACCTTCTGCTCCGCCTGGTTCCGGATCTTCTTCAAGAGCTGCGCGTGCGCCTGAGCCGGCAGCGCGAGCTGGCCAGCCCCAACCGCGAGCGCCAGCACGATGATCGATCGCAACATTTCCGTATCCTCTCTGATTCAGATGGGTTCGAGCGCGGGAAATATCGGCGGCGATATCGACACCGGGTCAACACTGTCAACACGTTGGGACGTCGACGTTTCGGTAAGGGTTTCCCCGTTGCGGGCCTCCGGGCCAGGGCGCATGTTTGCGAGCCACATCCCGCCGACGCATGCATTCAGCCGCACCAACCGCATCGCTGCTCGTCACGCTGGGCCGTCTGGCGCTCCTCTCGCCCGACGGCAGCGAGGAGGAATCGCTTCGCAAGCGGCGGCGCAAGATTGCCGTGCTCGCCGTGCTCGCCCTCGAGCGTCGGCCACTCTCGCGCGACGTGCTGGTCGAGATGTTCTGGGGTGATCAGGAGGAGACGCGAGCCCGTCACTCGCTGAGCGACGCCCTCTCCCACATCCGGCGCATACTCGGCCGCGACGCGATATCGATTGGCCGGTCGGAGGTCGCGCTCGCCCGTGACGCGCCGCTGGCGGTGGACGCGGCGGAGTTCGCGGCCGCGGTAAAGAAGGCGGAGTACGAGCGGGCGCTCGAGCTGTACGGCGGCGACTTTCTCGAGGCGGTGTACGTCGGCGGATCGACCAGCTTCGAGCACTGGGTCGAGCGACATCGGGCGAGTCTCCACGAGCTTTTCCTCAAGGCGTGTCGGGAGCAGTGCGCCAGGCTCAAGCGCGCCGGCCGGCTGGAGGAGTGCGCGCCCGTCGCGGCGCGGTGGCTCGACGCGGAGCCGCTGTCGGAAGACGCGGCCCTCTACCGGCTCGAGGCGCTCGAGGCGGCAGGGACGTCCGACGCGGTGCTCGCCGCGCGCGATGAGTACCAGCGATTGCGAGCGCGCCTCTCGCGCGAGTTCCAGCTCGCGCCCGGTACGCGCGTCGCGGCGTTAGGCGCCGACCTCGACGTCCGCGTCGCCTCGCGTCCCGCCGCGCCGCCGCCGGCGCCGGCGCCTGCGCCGTCACCCCCGCCAGCCGCAGCGCCTAACGTTGCAGTACCGATACGGCAACCCCGGCGCAGGTGGCGTGCGCCATTCGCGATCCTGGCGGTCGCCATCGTCCTCGGTGTGGCGGCGCTCGGCATATTCGCCGACCGGCAGGAGGCGAGCGAGCCGCTCTCGGCGAACACCGTCGCCGTCATGCCGTTCTCGGTCAGGGGCGGAAACGACGTCGACTATCTCGCGCACGGGATGGTCGATCTCCTCAGCACCAACTTCGACGGAGCGGGCACACTGCGCGTCGTCGACCCACGCGCCCTGCTCTCCGAATCGGCGAAACACGACTCCGCCAGCCTGACGACGCTGGCGGGTGCGCGTGCGCTGGCCAGTCGCTTCGGCGCCGCGCTCGTCGTGCTCGGTGAGGCCGTCGTCGCGGGCGATCGCTTGCGCCTCACCGCCGCACTCTACGACCAGCGTCGAGGCGCGAGCGCCCTGTCTCGCGGGACGGTGGAGGGCCGAAGCGCCGACATCTTCGCGCTGGTGGATGGGCTCACGCGACAGCTGCTCGCCGGCTATCCGGACCAGTCGCCGGACCGCCTCACTGGCCTCGCGGCGCACACGACGACATCACTGCCCGCGCTCAAAGCCTACCTGGAGGGCGTCTCGCATTACCGCGCGTCACGCTACGAGGCGGCGCTGGCCGCGTTCGAGCGCGCCGCGGCGGGCGACAGCACGTTCGCGCTCGCGCACTACCAGCTGAGCAACACCGCGTTGTGGGCGGCGCAGGGCGGATGGGATTCGGTCATCAACACGAGTAGTCGCGCCGTGCGCTTCGGAGGCCGCCTGACGAGACGCGCCCGGTTTCTCGTCGAGGCGTACGAAGCATTTCGAACCGGACATCTGGACCGGTCGGAGGCGCAATACCGATATCTCGTGGCCAATTACCCGGACGAGGTCGAGGGATGGTATCAGCTCGGCGATCTGCTGTATCACGGGAACCCGCCGCGGGGCCGGTCATTCGCCGAGTCACGTCAGGCGTTCGAGCACGTTCTGGTGCTCGAGCCCGAGCACCGTGGCGCAATGCTCCACCTGATGCGTATCGCGATGTGGGAGCGGAAGGCGACCGAGGTCGATTCGCTGATCCGCCTCCTGCTCCCGCGAACGCAGCCATCCGAGGTGCCCGAGCTCGAGGCCGAGCGTGCCTTCGCGCTCGGTGATACGGCAGCGCAGCGAGCGGCGCTGGCACGGTTGCGCGGCGCGCATGACGAGATCGTCCGAGTCGCGGCGATGCGCGTGGCGCTGTACGCGCGCGATCTCGATGGCGCCGAGCGAATCAGCAGACTGCTGCTCGAGCCCAAGCGTGCCCCGGAATTCCGCGCCGTCGGCCACCTTCACCTCGCCGACCTCGCGGTGGCGCGCGGCCGGTGGCGCGAGGCGCTCCACCACGTCGATAGCATAGCGCCGATCGTCCCGGTGCTCGCCCTCGAGTCTCGCGCAAGGATCCTTGGCCTTCCATTCGTACCCGCGCCGCGCGAGGTGCTCGAGGCCGCTCGCGACACGCTGGAACGATGGGATGGCACGGCGCCCCTGAGCACGTTCCCGATGTTCGCCGTCTTCAATGGGCTCCACGAGCACTTGCGACTGTACTATCTCGCGTTGCTTCGCGTTCGGCTGGGGGACTTCGAGGGGGCTGAACGCGCGGCGCGCCGTCTGGCAACGCTCCGCGGCGCGGCCGGGGCGGCGGAGCGGGAAGCCCGCGAGCTGGCGCGCGGGCTGAGCGAGAGCGTGCGTGGACATGTGCTCGCCGCGCGGGGCGAGCGTGAGGCGGCGCTGGAGCGCTTCGAGCGCGGCCGCCTAACGATCACGGAGGGGCTGCTCGATTCTCCCATCGGGAGCCAGGCGCTGGAGCGGTACGTGCGCGGCGAGCTACTCCGCAGTCTCGGTCAGACCGCCGAGGCGCGGCGCTGGCATGGATCGTTAGGGCAGACGGCGATCGACCAGGTTGACTTCGCGCACGTGCTGGAAGGCAGGAGATAGGAGTCAGGAGTCAGGGGGTGTCAGGCGCCAGGTTGCGGGAGATGAACACCGTCCGCGACCAGCTGTTCACCCCTGCAACCTGTTCCCTGACACCCCCTGACTCCGGACTTCTGGTTATTGCGGCGTTTGCGTGTACGACATCCGGGCTAGTCGCTCGTCCCGCTCGTCCCGTCGACTTCGCCTCGCATCCCACGAATACGGCCCCGCCCCGCTGAGGATCAGTGAAAGGAGGGCCGCGACATACAGCACGCTGATCTCGACCCCCGGCATTCCGTACTGCGGACCTAGAGACGTCACCGCGGTGAGCTTCACGTAGTCGAACCCGCTGGGCCAATGAATGGCGAAAAGGATGGCCGGGACATTCGCCGCGAGCGCGATCGCGGTCAGGCGAACGAACGCGCCCAGGAGTAGTGCCACCCCGCCCACGAACGACACGATACTGATCAGCCACAACACGGCCGGAGGCCGCGTTACTCCGATCGTTTGAAGCATCCACAGGAAGGCCTGACGCTCATCGGCAAGAACGATGTTGTGCCATCCGTGATGGATGCATCCGATGCCGACTGCCGCCCGCAACGGGAGCGACGCCCAGCAGCGTGAAGGTCTTCTCATGAGATCTCCCCGCGGTGACGCGAGATCACGGACCGCCGTCGCCTGTGGCCGTAAACGGTGCGCGTTCATCGCTCATAGAGGTCGAGGGACACCGTGGCCCGGTGGGTGGTAGTGACCATGTCGAGCTCGGCGTGATACGCGGTGTCTCCGACAGCGCGCACGACACCGACGATGACCCATGCAACGCGGTCGGTCGCCAGGTCGCCAATAACCACACTGTCCGCGAGCCGGAACTGACCGGAGAGGCTCACTACCGCGCCGGTGCAACTGCGTGTATCGGCGTCGTGCAGACGTCCATCGAGCGCGGTAACGAGACTGATGCCTCGGAGTCGGGCCGCGAGCCGCACCCATCTCGAGTACGTGACTTTTCCAGCGAATGTCCCATCGCACGCGTGTTGAGCGATGACGCGGCCGTGAACCGGGATGCGCCCGATAGGAGTGCCCACGGCGGTGCTCACCGTGCCCTCGAGCTGCAGCGACCGGACGCTGCCGTTTAGGGCGAGCTCGTCCAGCGGAAACCGGCCATCCCCGGCAAGCACGATCGGAACGAGCATCAGCATCGATTCTCGCCGCAGCCGCGGCCACATCAGTGCGATCCGCATCAGACACCCCACGAGTGAACGGGACGCCCGCGAATCTGGATACGCGTTGCCGAGCGCGATCTTCGTCATTCGGCGTAGTCATGCGGCGAAGATGACGTAGGCACGCGACGGCACGAGCCGGATATCGCTCGCGCCTGCGTCATCGCACCCTCGCGACTACGTCATGGCGGCGGGGCGGCTGCGACATAGCACGTAGAGCGTGAGGCCTCGGCGTCTCCTCATCGTGAGGCGTTCACGAACGCACTCATCTGGAGACGGAGCGTCACATGGGACCCAGCTCGTTTCGGTCAGGGGCGCGCATGCGCCGCGTGACAACGGCTGTACTGGCCGCCGTGCTCACCTGCACGCCGCTCGGCGTCACCGTTCTTTCCATTGGTGGTTCCGGTCCGCGCGTGAGCTCGTCCATGGTCCTGCTCGCCAGGGCCAAACGCTCGCCGACCACCGTCGAGGAGTGGGCATCGGCCGGGAGTGCCGACGGCGCCCACTATTCACCGCTCGCCGAGATCTCGCCTCTCAACGTTCATCAGCTCCGGCTCGCCTGGGTGTACCGCACTGGCGACGTTGCCCCCGGTGGTGGGGACACATCGGCCACGAGCTTCCAGGCGACGCCGATCATGGTGGAGCGGACACTGTACTTCTCGACCCCGTTCAATCGCGTCATTGCCCTCGACGCGGAAACGGGCGCGGAACGGTGGACATTCGATCCCGGTATCGATCGATCAGCGCGGCTTCGGAAGTATGTCACCTCACGCGGTGTCGCCACCTGGGTCGACACGGCTCGCCTGCCTGACGGGCGGTGCCGGCGCCGCATCCTCCTGGCCACAGTCGACGCGCGGCTGATTGCCCTGGATGCGCAAACGGGAGACAAATGCCGCGAATTCGGCGATCGGGGAGAAATCGACTTGCGACTCGGCGTGCGGAATGTTCGGCCCGAGATCGCGGACTACCGCCAGACCGGGCCTCCGGCGGTTATCGGCGACCTGCTCATCGTCGGATCCTCCATCACCGATAATTGGCGAGTCGACGCCCCGAGCGGTGTGATCCGCGCATTCGATGCGCGTAATGGGCAGATTCGCTGGACGTGGGAGCCCCTCGTGGGTGTGGCCGGAGACACGACGGATGGAGCGCCGTCGATTCGCGCCGGAGCAGCGAACGCGTGGGGCATGTTCTCCGTCGACACGGCACGCAACCTCGTGTTCGTTCCCACGAGCAGCCCGAGCCCCGATCATTACGGCGCCTTTCGCCCTGGCGACAATCGCCACGCGAATTCCGTCGTCGCACTCGACGCCGCGACGGGCAGAGTCGTCTGGTCGTTTCAACTCGTCCATCACGACCTTTGGGACTACGACCTCGCCGCCCAGCCGGCCCTCGCGAATGTCGTCCGCGACGGCGAACACGCTCCACTCATCGTCGCGGCGTCCAAGGTCGGCCACCTCTTCTTCCTGCGCAGGGATACCGGCACACCCTTCTTTGAAGTGGAGGAGCGAGCCGTTCCACGCAGCGATATCGCTGGCGAGGTTCCCGCGTCCACGCAGCCCTTCCCAGTGCGTCCACCCCCGCTCGTGCCCCAACGTCTTCGTCCGGGCGATGCATGGGGCGTGACGGCGGTGGACCGTCGCTGGTGTCGCGAGCGGATCGCACGCCTGCGGTCGGAAGGGGTATTCACGCCACCCAGCGTCCGTGGGACCATAGCCTTTCCCGGATTCATCGGTGGAATGGCGTGGGGCGGCATGGCCATCGACAACCCGCGTGGCCTGCTGGTGACGACGACCAATCGCCTCGCCGGCATCGTCACGCTGATCCCGAAAGAGCACGCTCCGAATTCAGCCACCTCGCAGATTCAGCTCAACGCTGTCGGCGCGCAGGACGGAGCACCGTTCGCCGTTAGGCGCGACCTCCTGCTGTCCCCGCTCGGCCTCCCCTGCAACGCCCCGCCGTGGGGAACGCTGATCGCGGTCGACATGGCCTCCGGCACCGTCCGTTGGGAAGTGCCGCTCGGATCGATGAGTGATCTGACCTCACTCGCCGAGGCGACCGAGTGGGGATCGATCACGCTTGGCGGGCCACTCGTCACGGCATCGGGGCTCGTGTTCATTGGCGCGACCATGGACCGCCGGCTGCGCGCATTCGACGTGACATCAGGGTCTCCGCTCTGGAGCGCGGCGCTCCCCGCCTCGGCGCAGGCAACGCCCATGACGTTCCGTGCGACGCCACATGGCCGGCAGTATGTCGTCGTCGCGGCCGGGGGTCACGCGGTCATGGGAAGCGCGTTGGGCGACTACGTTCTCGCGTTTGCTCTGCCGTGATGCGCCCGCCACCAGCGGAAGGCTTCCGGCACCGCATCCGCGTGCGAGACCGTTGGAGCCCACCCGAGCTCCCGTCGCGCACGCTCGGAGCTGAATGGGTTGTCTCGCGTCAGCAGATCCAGCAGCCCGGTGGTGTGCGGTGCCAAATGGGCGCGGCCGATGACTGTGAGGGCCATGGCGAGTGTTTTCATGGCGGCCCGGCCGGCCGCATACGGGATGGTCGGAGTGAAAATGCGGCGACCCAGCCCGACCGAGGCCAAGCGCACAAACTCGGCGACAGTGATGGCGCCGTCATTCGTGAGGTTGTAGGCGCGACCGAGCGCGCCGTCGGTCGTGGCAGCCCTGACCGCGCCGTCGGCGACGGACCCGGCATGCACGATCGTCAGGGTGGATCTCCCACCGGCAATCAATGGAAATACCCCGCGGTCGAGTATGGGCGCGATTCGCGGAATGAGCTGTCGATCGCGGCAGCCGTACATGGGAGGCGGCCTAACGACCGTGGCCCACACCCGGCCGCTCGATGCCGCCTCGAGGACCAGGCGCTCGGCCTCGAGCTTCGATCGGGCATAGGGATCCGATTCCGGGATGGGCGGAAGGTCGACCATCTCATCAGTGGGCTGGTCTCTCCAGCGCGTATCAGCGCCATAGACGGCGGTGCTGCTGACGTGAGCCAGCCGGGCGCCGACGCGCGCGGCAACATCGATGACGTTGCTCGTCCCCTGGACGTTTCCCAGCCGGTAAGGCTCCCAGTCACCACGCGGGCCGATCGCGGCCGCGGCGTGAAAGATCGCCTCGCATCCCGCGGCCGCAGCGGTCAGCGCCCCTGCGTCGAGGATGTCGCCGTCTCGCACCTCGGCGCCCAGGGCATCGAGCCAGGAGCGTGCGACGGGCCGTCGCGCGAGCGCGCGCACGCGCCACCCATCGCGAGCGAGGCGTTCGACGATGTACGACCCCACCATACCGGTTGCCCCGGTGACCAGCGCCGTCCGCACCGGCCCAATATGCCATGAGGCGCTGTGGGCCGCACCTCCGCCGTTGGTTCCCGCGGCTCGCGCTCCTCGGGCTCATCGTGATGGTGGCCCGCGGGGTGTCCTGGCCCGAGCTCTGGTCGCACATGAGCGCGGCTTCGCTCCCGATGGTCTGCCTCGCGCTCGTGTCGAATTGCCTCGCATGTGCCGCGCGCACCGCGTTGTGGTGGCGGTTGCTGCGTGCAATCGGCATCCGGTCGCTGGCGCTCGCCATCCGGGCCATGCTCGTTGGCATGGCGTTGAATTGTGTCGTGGTCGGCAACGCCGGAGAGGCTGGGCGCGTGCTCCTCGTTATGCGCCGCACCGGCGCGAGTGCGGCCGCCGTCACCGCCACCGTCGTGCTCGAGCGCCTGGCGGTCACCACGGGCTACGTGGCGGTCCTCGTCGTGGCGGGGATTTTCGTGCCGCTGCCTGAGGACCTCGCCCGCTGGAGAGTGCCGGGCATGGTGATGCTGTGCACGGGCGTCCTCGTCCTCCTGCGGCTCGCGCGCGAACCGCGCGTTGGTCGGCTGCACGCGGGGAACTCCCGCCTGGGTGCCGTCCGGCACGGCATTCAGATCTTTCGCTCGAGCGTTCGCCAGGCAGCAGCCGGCAGCCGCGGGTCGCTCATCGTGGGGCTGACGGGGATCAACTGGATCTGTCAGCTCGTGACGTTCCACTGGACGGCGAAGGCATTGGGGCTGCCGATCTCTGTCGGAGGGAGCGTCATCGCCATGCTCGCGGTGACCGCGAGCGGCAGCGTGCGCGCGACGCCAGGGAATGCGGGCGTGACGCAGCTCGCCTACGTGGCGATTGCCGAAATGCTGGGCCTCTCTGTGCAGGCAGCGCTTGGCGTGGCGCTACTGCTTCAGGCGATTCAAACGGCCCCCATCGCGATGGGAGCGTTGTTCGTATTGTCTGACCTGACGGCTGCTCTTCCATCGGGAGCTCATGGCCCGCCCCTTTCCGCGAGCTCGAAGGCGCGAGCCTGATGTGCCTTGACATCCTGCCGGCAGGCCCCACGTTAGGCTGCCCACGCCGTGAAGCGTCATCTGCGCATTCCGATCATTCCTCGGCACAGCGCGACCAGCGTGTTACTCGCGCTCCTTCTCGCCGGCAGCGCGCAGCGCCGTGGGACTCGATCCGCGTGAGCTTGCTGCGATACGTCGCATTACACCGCTCGACTGCTCGGGGATGGTGACGCAAAGATCGCACGGCGAGCGCCTTGGTTCGACCGTGCACCTCACGCGCGTTTCAGCGAGGCGAGCCTGCGCTCGACTTGCTGCACGTAATGCATCA
>DASTYE010000026.1:0-55853 GCA_035765135.1 Gemmatimonadaceae bacterium
ATGCGCCGCCGTTTGCCTTTCCACCCCTGACCCCTGACTCCTGACTCCTGACCCCTGAAGGAACATATCCGACAGAAGCGCGGCGACTCCCCGATACTGCGCGTGAGGCGTCGACCTTACCGTGCAACGCGGCGGCCGGCACGGGTACGCGCGAGCGCGCGTCCGCCTTTCGATGGCGCCGCCACCACGTGTGCGGACGCCCGGCTGTATACACCGCCCGACACGACCTCGCAGGCTCACCCTCCAGTGGAGGAGGTGGCCGCATGAAGCGCAGTGCACTCGTAGCACTCTGTGGGTTCGCCTATCTCACCGCGTGCGCGGACAACCCCGTAGCACCGCCGTCGGGACCGGTCACCCTGGACGTAGTTCCCGTCCAGCAACAAGAGACGGGCATCGCGGCAGTCGGCATCATGGTCGAGCAGACGGGCTCGACACTCGTGCTGGAACAGCGTGGCATGCAGTTCCAGGCCGCGCCCGGCGAGGAGGTCCGTTCCGTCGTGTATACGCCATCGATCGGAACGGTCGGCGGCAAGCTCCAGGTATTAGTGGATGAATCCACGCAACTTTACTTCGACGGCAAGCGAGTCTCGTCGCTCGCCGAGATCCCATTGGGCACGCAGCTCCTGGCCGGAGGCCGCGCCGAAGGCGGTGCCCTGCGGGCGAAGATTGTCACCGATCTCGCGGGGATGACTCCGCCGACGGAAGCACAGAAGGGTATTGGCGGGCAGCGCCCGGAGAAGCTCCCCGCTCCTCCCGAGACAGTGCCGATGGCCGCCGCGGCGGTCCACTGCCCTGGTCAGGTTATGGATTATGCAAGTGACCCGAGTGTCTGGGAGTTTCACGGGTGCTGGGGTGGGCCGTCGGCCTCCGATTCCCACAACCTCGACCCGAATATTCCCTTCTCCTGTGCTCTCATTCCGCCAGGCTGCTTCATGGTCGACCGGTACTCCTACACGCTGGCGTTTGGTGGCTGGACGTACGACTGGCCATTCCGCATGGCGGCGACGAGCTCCGGGCTCACCTACCACGTCCCAGGCACGGTGGACGTGAAAGTGACGTCGCTTCCAGCATCGGGACGCGGATTCACCTTCACCGGTGGCCTCGGCATCGACTTCGGGCTCAACGTCGACTGGTGCTGGGTTACCGGTGACTGCGATGACCTCGGTACGGTCCACGTCGGAGTTCCCTTCGCGATTCACCAGACGCGCTCCGCTGCCCCGCTCAGAGACGGTCAACGGCTCGATCTCGCCGCCGTGGCCTGCGCCGGGATTGGCTTCCTGACGATTCCGGGTCTGGGCTCGGCAATCGAGGTGAGCCTGTGCGAAGATCTCGGTATCAACGGCAGTCCGTTCTTCGCGGTGGTTGGGGCGGAGGGCGCGCGCGGATATGGCGATCAGCTCCTGTGGTTCGACGGGGACGAAGAGACGGTCGGGGTCACACCGGACTCGGCCAATGTCATGATCCTCCTCACAGACTTCGAGTGGGCGCCGACGATGACCAAGGGGCTGTCGTTCGTTCTGGAGATCATCGGCATCGAGCTCTTCAGGACCCCGCAGATCCCGTTAGGCGGAGGCTCATTCCAGCCGATCACCACGCCCTTCCCGCGTCCCGGGTCGGATTTCTATCTGGCGACCGATCCGTTCTTTCCGGAGTTCTATCTGCCGCAGCCGGAGGTCGCCGGGTTCAGGCTTCCCGTCGCGCCGGCCCCGACGACGCTGGCCATTGTCGCCGTGCCCACGCTGCCGGAAGGATCTCCGCTGAGGGCGAACCTGACGGAGAGCTATGATGGATCCGCCATCGCGGGCGTTCCCGTCCGCTTCACCGTGACGAATGCCAGCGGGACGCAGACGATGTCGGGTGTCACGGACGGCAACGGCATCGCCGAGATCCTTCTCCCGAATGGCGAGCACCGGGTGACGGCCGACTTCGACGGAAGCGCCGTCTACGTCTCCTCGCGGTCGGCGACCCAGCATGTCTTCGTCTACCGTCCGACGACGTTCGTCATCTGGGGTGGGAACAGCGGCGGCGTCACGTTAGGCGGACGTTATCAGTTCTGGGGAAGTCAGTGGGCGAAGCAGGTGACGGCGGGGGACTTCACCGCTAACGCCAGCTTCAAGGGATACGCCCACACGGTGAATGGTAGCTTGTGGATCGGTGCTGGAGGTAACTCCGTTCGGCCGCCAACCGAGCTGGCGGAGCTGATCGGCGTGATTGTGACGACGGACATCAACAGACAGCGAAACAGGACCGTCGGGAATATCGCCGAGTGGGTGATCCTGCGAGTGGAGGATCTGGCGTCGTACCAGGCGGACCCCGGTCACGAGGCGTTTGGCATGGTGGCGGCGAGGCTCGATTAGGGGTCAGGAGTCAGGAGTCAGGGATCAGGGGTGGAAAGGCAAACGGCGGCGCATTCGCGCCGCCGTTTGCTCATCTGATGAGCGCCGCGGGCTGCGAAGCTGCCGCGGCGCCTTTCCACCCCTGATCCCTGACTCCTGACTCCTGACCCCTACCTCACGCCCTTCTCACCGCGCGAAATCGGGCCTCGCTCGCATCGTTCAACCGCAGCGGCGGCCGCCCTGGCGTTTCGTCGGTCCGGGGCGTTTCCTGCGCGCGACGGCGGTACGGAACCAGATCCTCGCCGAGCACGACCAACGTCCGCGTCGCCACGACGCTCGCCATCGGCTCGGGAAGCCCCATGACGCGCACGTAGCTGTCGATCGCCCGATCGAACGAAAGGTCCTCGGCGAGCATGTCGACGAACATCAAGGCGTTGTCGACGTGCGCGCGGATGATCGCTTCCTCGGCGCGCGCTTGCGCGAGGCGCAGCCGCTTTTCAGCGGAGGGCGTCAGCTTGCGCGGAAAGAGCGTTTCGGGAAAAAGCCGGCCAAGCATCGATTATCACCGAGTCGGTGGAATTTGTGTGCTTCGTTGTGTCTTGCGTCACACCTGGAAAGAGCACGGTCCATACCAATCACCGAGCCCATTCTTACAACGTCAAACCGCCCCGGAAGGGTTCATTTGGCCGCACCACCGGTCATTCTGAGGCAAGGACGCGACGTTTCAGACCGGGGTCACGGGGTCGAGGGGTCGCGGGACCGAGGGCGCCAGGTCGCGTCGGAACCGGTGGCCCCGATCCCGTGATCCCGTGATCCCGTGATCCCGCGACCTCGCGACCCCCGTAGATCCGCAAGACTGAACGCGAATATCACCACCATCACCACCGCCGACGCCACGCACCAGATGCATATGGCGTGGATCACGAAGAGCTCGAGGTAGGTGAGCCAGCCGGAGAACAGGACGCTCCAGCCGGAAAGCGCGACGAGCGACCACGAGATCGTCGCCGAGGCGGCGAATCGTTCACCTGTGCCGACCATCGCCAGCGTAAAGAGCACGATGTAGGTGACGAGACCCCACGCGGCGACCGGCAGGCCGAGAAACGTCGCCCACTGGCTCGTGTTCACGGTTTCGCACGAGCCGATGGAGCACGACAGGTCGCCGACGACGCCGACTTTGTACAGCGTGAGGTAGAGCGCGACGAGGATGCCAATGAGCGAGAGGAGCGCGATCGTCATCCGGGTCGTCACTGTGTGGCCGCGCTCCGTGCCGTGGTGTCCCGACGAGCCAGGGTTTCGTCGACGAGGCGCTTGAGCGCGTCGTACGAGATCGCGCCGGGCACCATCTGATTCCCGATCACGAACGTGGGCGTGGAGCGCACCTGCCGCTGAATTCCAAGCTGCCGATTGGCCTGAATGCGCTCGAGATGCCGCTGCTCCTCGACACACGTCGACCACGCCGACTCGTCGAGCCCGATCTGCTTCGCGTACGCGGAGAAGAGCCGGCTCGCGCGCCGGTTCGCTGATCCGTCGGACTCGCCGGGCCTCGATGCCCAGGCATCCTGACCAGCGAAGATTCGGTCGTGCATCTCCCAGAACTTGTTCTGGTCGGCGGCACATGCCGCGGAGAGTGATGCCAAAATCGAATTGCGGTGCTGCTCGAGCGGGAAGTCGTAGAACCGGAAGGTTACCTGACCGGCATCCGCGAGCCGCTTGCGCACATCGGGCTCGGTGAGCGTCGCGAACTGTGCACACGCGGGGCACTCGAAATCCGCGAACTCCGCGACGATGACCGGCGCGTCGGGTTTGCCGTAGACGTACGGCTGCGCCTTCCCCGCATCACCAGGCGGAAGCTCGGCGACGATTTTCGGAGTCGGCCCGCCCCCCGCCTGCATCGCGATGAGCGCAACCCCGACGACCGCGATGATTCCCAGGATCACGAGGAAGAGCTTGTTCGGACCGCGCGATTTCGGCGGTGGCTTCACCATTTCGGGTCGTCTCCGTCATCGGGTTTCCAGTCGCTCGGCTTCCACAGCGGATCGAGCTGTTTCTTCGCCTCATCCACGATGCGCCGGTTCTCGGCGACCTCGGGAGTGTCGTATGTCGCACGCACCTCGTAATGGAACAACTCACTCCTGACGTCCCCGATGAGCCTCGTCAGCTCGCCGGCATGCTCCAGCAGCTTGCCGGCGGCATCGAGCTCGCGGATGCGCTCGGCGAGCGCGCGCAGCAGCGCCTCGAGGTTACGAGCGCGATCGTCGTTGTAAGTCTGGTCCGACATGCGATGAAAGCTAGAGAGCGGACGAAAGAGGGTCGAGGGGTGTGACGTGAGACGCTTGACCCCCGCCTCTCAATTGACGAGCATCCCCGCGCGGAATTGCACCCCTCCGGCACCGAGGCTCTCCCATCGAAGCAGACATACTCCGGGTCCCCGCGGGGGCAGGCACGCTGCACGTCGAGCGCTACGGCCACGGCGGGGAGCAGATCGTGCTGCTCCACGGCTTTGGCACATCGAGCTTTCTCTGGCGTTCTGTCGCGCCCGTGCTCGCCGCCGAGGGTCACACCGCGTACGCCGTCGATCTTCTGGGATATGGCGAGTCAGATCGTCCCTTCGATGGTGATTACACGCTCGGCGCGCAGGCGGAGTGCGTCGACCGCGCCCTCTCCTCGTTGCGGCTGTCGCGTGTCTCGCTGGTGGGGATCGACATTGGCGCCGCAATCGCGATGCTGCTCGTGCTGCTCAGGCCCGCCCGGGCGACGCGCCTCGCGATGGTCAATCCGGTGGCGCTCGATGAGCTTCCGGGGGGCGACGTGCGCGCGGTGCAGCGGGGCACCGCGAAGTTCGCCTTTCGCGTTGGACGCGGCGTGCTCGGTGCCGCTCCCCTGCTCACCCCCGTGCTCCAGAATTCCGTTGCTGACCCGAGGTCGATGCCGGATCGGCTCGTCGCGCGATATCTGGCACCCTTTGTCGGCAGTGATGGTGTCTCACATCTGCTCACGCTGGCGCGATCAGTCCGCAGAGAGGACCTCGAAGGCCTCGATCCGGGTAAGATCCACGTGCCAACGCTGATCGTGTGGGGCGAAGAGGACCGGTGGGTGGATTCGGGGCTTGGAGAACGGCTTCAGGCGAAGATCCCCGGCAGTACGGTCGTTCGTCTTCCCGGCGTCGGGCGGCTCGTGCCGGAGGAAGCCAGTGATTCGCTCGCGCGGCTCCTTCTGGAGTTCATCGTGCAACACGCCGCACCGTCAGCGGCACCGGGAGTGTAAGTGAAATTGCACGCTGAAACGCGTGCAGCTTCGCGGTTGGTAAGCGCGTGCGGCACAGTTAGATTGAGTGACACTTCACCCCTTCGCTAATACATGGCCAGAAATAGAACCCGGAAACGAGAACCCGCGTTGGCGTCTCCGTTCGAGCAGGCTCGAGACGAGATGTTCCAGCACATCATCCGGTGCGGCGTGCTGCAGGCGTCGCCGGAGCATCAGAAGGAATGGTTCGATCAGACGATCGACTATCTGGCGGATCGGTACCATGAGCTTGGAGATTCGGAAGTAGCCGAGCTCCGGACGTTGGGAGAGCGATTTTGCCAGCCGCCCAAGGCGAAGCAGGAATCTCCCGAGGGACAGACAGAAGCGGCGGACGCGGCCTGAGCCGCGGAGGCGTCGCAGCGGATTCAGGGCTCCGAGATATCGTCGGGGCCCTTCGTTTTTTTGTTGCGACGCGTAGTCGAGCCGACCAATCAGAATCGCACGCCAGCGCCCGCCCTGAAGCCCCCGCCGAGTCCCAGCTCGACGAACTGGCGCCGCCCGCGTACGCCGACGACGATCGCGAGCACTGCGCGGCCGCGCGCGGTTTTTTCCACGAGCACGCTCGCGCCGCCACCGCCGTAGGCCGCCCAGGCATCGCGTCTCGTCGGCCGCGGAGCAAACCGCGCGAGCACGTCGGCACGACCGGACGCGTTGCGATCGTCATTGTCACCACGCACCGTGACGCCACCGGCGAGAACGATCTGCAGCTCCAGATTGCGGGATGCGGCTCGCGTCACGCCAAGGCCAGCGTGGGTGGTGGTAACACGCCGCGCGAAGACGCCGTCGAACCGCGCCTCGAACGCGAGGGGTCGCTCCGCCGGAGTTTGCGTGGCGGCGGAGCGCGCGACGAGCAGCGCCACCGCGACGAGAAAGGCGCCGCGCACGTTAAGGCGCTCGCTCGCCGCTCATCGCTTGCGCGTGCGATGCAGAACCAGCGTGTAGTCGATGATCGCGACGGCGGATGACACGGCGATCAGCGGCAGAAGCCAGCGCATGGCGCCCGGCGACGCGGTGAGCGCGAGAATGGCGGCGAGCTGAAGGACCGTCACGACCTTTCCGGGGAATCGCGCCTTGAAATCGGCCGGATCGAGGCCGGGCAGCTTCCATGCGACGACGAAGCCAACGGCAGTGGCGAAGTCGCGCGCGAGGATGAGAAAGTATGCACCGGTGGAAAGCTCCCCCGTCCGCAGAAACGCGGTGAGCGCGGCGAGTACGAACGTCTTGTCGGCAACCGGATCGAGCAACGCGCCGCTTCGTGTCGTGCGACCGAAGCGACGGGCGAGCCATCCATCGATCAGGTCGCTTGCCGCGGCGATGGCGAGCAGTGTCAGCCGCTGCCCAGTGGTCCCCGCGAGTACGAAGAGCACGGCCAGCGGGAGACGGGCGAGCGAGATGATGTTCGGAACGGTAAAGAATGTCGCGGCGGTCACGAATCGAAGGTAATCGAGCAACGGCGAGCGCCAGAAGGCGCAACCTGCATCGCGGCGCAAAAACAAATACCGAAGCGCGCTTGTCAATGCCACTATGGTCGCCTTGCAGGTGGTCTGGCGACGGTCTAGCTTGCGTCACCGTCCCCACTTCACCCCCGCCCTCGACATGTCATTCCTCCGCCTCACGAGCGTCGGTGTCGCGCTCGCCGCTCTCGCGTGCGGCGGCGGCGGGGGCGAGGCCGGACCGGTGCCGGACGGACGGTGTCCCTCCCCTGCCTTGCGGATTTCGGCACAGCTCGCGGGCGTGCGCGACAACGCGCGCCCTGGAACCGTGTCGGCAGTGATCACGGACGACTTTCCGCGTACGATCGCGGGACCGGCCAGCGGGTTTTCGCGCACCGTCTTTCCGGCGCTCATGGTCGTTGACGGATTCACGACGGATGCGGTGGGCCGTCCGGCCGGAGAGCTGGTCGTCTTTTCGCCGGGAACGCCGGTCGTCGGCACACGCCCACTCGTCCCGGTGACACTTCAGCAGATACGGGACCCGCAGTTCCGGCCGGATGGGCCGTTCGCGCTCTGGGCCGAGTCGTTCGATGCGGCTCGCGGCGACTACTCGCGCTGGCTCATCGCCGATGCTGGCACGTTAGGCATCGACTCGGTGCGCAACGAGGACGTCGGTCGCGTGGGCCTCACGGTGTCCTTCACCGGCACCTGGCGCGATGCCTCCGGGACGCAAATCGGATGCGGACGAATCGCCGGCGCGACGATCGATGCTCCGCTCGTGCGCACCGCCAGCGCCACGTCCGCGCTCGCGGACACGCTCGAGGCGACGCTGACGGGAAGCCTCCAGGGTACGGTCGGCACGAAGACGATCGACGCCTTCCAGACGCTGGGACCGAACGACACGCGCCTCGTGCTCGTGGCCACGATCGCCGGCAACGACACCACGCGCGAGCTGTGGCTGTCGCTGAAGGGCACACGGCTGACCACGGATAGCGTGCCGCTCGGCGAGCTGTCGCTCGATGGCGCCCGTGCCGGTCGCGACACCGGATCGTTCGCGATGCTTCGTGTCCTCACACTCTCGCAGACGACACCCGTGGTCGTACAGGTCTGGCGCTCGACGTCCGGGTGGGTCAAGCTCACCAATCTCGTACCAGGCGCACCATTGATCACTTGCGGCTGGGGGACGGCGCGCTTCGCGTTCGCGGCGACCGGTCACGACAACGCGACGGGCGCGGTCGTGGGGACGCTCGACGCCGCCGGCGCGGTAGAATCGCTGTACACGGTGTTGTCACCCGCCGATTCACTGGTCGATTTGCGAACCGCTCGCGTCGCACTCCGGCCCTTGGCGCCAGAGTCCGCGCGTGGCCGGAGATGTTTTCTGTGAGAACGCCCGACACGACGACGGCGGAGCCGGTGTTTCGTCATGTGGCGGCGGATTTCACCGGCGTTCCCTATTCGCAGCTCACCGATGCGCCGCTTCTCAGCGGCTTGCTGATCGCATCGGCCGGCGCGGCCGGCTTCAGCGCGATTGGCGCGCCCATCGTGCACCAGCTGCCGAACGATGGAGTCGCGGGAGTGTTGTTGCTCGACGGGTGTCACGTCACCGTGCACACGTTTCCGGAGCGTGCGCTGCTGCTGCTCGACATTCTCTCCCTGGCGACGCACGATCCTCGCAAGGCGCTCGACGTGTTCACACGGCGACTGACCGCGCGCGCGGTGCACAGCGAGGTGCGCGACCGCGGCGGAGCTCCGGCCGCCAAGCGATGACGCCATGGCTGGCCGGCGAGCTCGTCGCGGTCCATGTCGCGCTCTCCGCCATCGTTCTGTTATGGGACCTGTACGTGGCTCGGCGCATGACGCAGACGCGTGGCGTCCCGCCCATCATCGGAGCGCTGACCGGGCTGTGTGCCCTTCTCGTCGCGCCCGCACTGCTCGTGGCACTCGTCTCGAGCTCGAGCCTCTCCGGACGGGCGTTGTACACGATCTCATGGGTGTGGCCGCTCACCGCGGTACTGGCCGCTGTGCAGGCCGTCGCCGCCACGGTTCAGGGCCGCGTCGCACGAAGTGCGGGAATTCCCATCGTCCTGTACGACATCGTACTGGCCACGGTGTACGTCACCAGGTGGCTGATCGCGCATGGCGACGCCCCGCCCGACACGCTCATCGCCCTTTCGGCGGCACAGACGGGCGCGCAGGCGGTCGCCGCCTCGCGCCTCGCCATCGTGCTGCCGTGGTTTTTCCACATTCCCATTCTCGCGCCGATCACGCCCTCCCGACGCCGCTTCGGGACGACCATTCGCGTCGCGCTCGCGACGCTGGCCGTCGCGTGGGTGGCGCTGATCGCGCTTCAGGTGCCTCGCTCGACCCGGGCGCTCGCGAGCTACGATCGTTATGCGGACGACCGTCTGCAGGAGCGGCCCGAGGGTGATTTCATCATCGGCCTGAAGATCTTTCCGCCTCTTCGCGCAGGTCCTCCACCGCTGGCATTACGCACAGACCTCGATCTCGCCGACACCCTCGCCGTTGGGGCACTCTCCGTGTATCTCACGCCCGAAGGCGTGACGTCACGCTCGCTCGATTCACTCGCGCGCGCCCTCGAGCGACAACGGAGCGCGGGGCGCCGGCTCATCGCGGCACTCGGCTACCCGACCGACGCCGGCGAGCGCTGGCGCGAGTCACCGCAGGGCTATCTCGACGCGCGCACTCGTGAGGCATCGCGGATCGCGCAGCGCCTCCGCCCCGACTTCATCGTGCCGGTCGTGGATCCGTTCGGGGCTGGCCGCCGGCGCCTCGGAGTGCTCGAGCCGGCGGAGTGGGCGCGGCTCGTCGAGGCCGTCGCCCGCGCGACGAAAGCGGCCGATCCACGAATCCGCGTCATCGCGCACGTGGGTGGCTTCACCCGGCGCGATCGCGCGCTGTTCGACTGGGCATCCAGTGCTGAGAGTCCGGTGGACGTCGTCGCGATTTCGTTGATGCCATGGTATGACGGCGCGGAGTCGCTCGACCGTGACATGATCGCGGCGGACAAATGGATCCACGCCGCGGCCAGCGACAAGGACGTGTGGGTGCTCGAAGCGCGCGGGTTCCCGGCGGTCCATGGCGAGCTGAATCAGGAACGCGCGCTGTGGGGTGCGCTCGCCTGGGCAACGTCGCAGTCGGCGGTGAAGGGATACGTAGTGTACCAGGCGAGCGACTACGAATCACCGACAGGATTACGGGCGCCGGGCGGACGGATCCGGCGAGCCACCGGGGCGGTGCGACGGGCGATCCGCGCGCTCAGGGAACGAGAGGTCAGGTGAGGGGCTGAACGTCTCGAGTTCCGCGAACGATCCCTTCCACCACTTTCGCCTCGTCGAAGTACCTGACGGCAAGGTCGCGCATGTCCTTCGGCGTCACAGCGCGGATCCTGTCCTCATAGGCGTCCAGCTCCTCCAGCCCCGTTCCAACGAGCCACGCATCGAGCATGTCGGCGAGCACCGCGCCGCCGCTCTGCTGACGAATCGCCCGTGTGCCGAGCGCGTATGCCCTCGCCTGCTCGAGCTCCTCGGCGCTCACCTCGGCCTCGCGAAGCTTCGCGAATTCGGCGAGCAGGCCGGCGCGGGCTTCGTCCTCCTTGTCGGGCGATGTGGCGATGTACGCTATGAACATTCCCGCCAGACGGCGCTCGGCGGCGTGCGCGTGCACCGTGTAGGCGAGGGAGCGACGATCGCGGAGCTCGTCGAAGAAGCGGCCGCCGAGCCCGCTCGCGACACCCGCGATGAGACTCGCCGCATAACGAGCGTCGTCGGAGCGCGTCGGCGAGGGAAAGGCGAGCGCCATCGCCGTCTGCTTCTTCTGCCGCGATTCGGCGACGGTCGTCGGGGGGTCCGGCCAGGTGGGCGCGTCGATCACCGGCGGCTCACCCATGGTCAGGGCGCCGAAGCGGCTCGCGGCGTAGGCGGCTGCCTGGTCGGGATCGACGTCGCCGACAATCCCGATCACCGCCGGACCCTCGCGGACACGCTTGCGATGCCATTCGCGCACGGTGTTCGCCTCGATTCTTCCGATCGTGCTCTCAGTTCCATTCGCGGGAACGCCGTAGGTATGACCGGCAAACGCGCCCTGGTTGAGCAGCCGCATCGGGTAGCGATACATGTCGTCGCGCAGCAGCGCGAGGTCGGCGATGGCGATGGTCTTCTCGGTCGAGATGGCTTCATCAGCGAACGACGCCTCGAGGACGACCTCGGCGAGCAGCGCCATCGCCGCGTCGGCGTGCTGTGCCGGTACGGAGAAGGACCACCCGAAGCTCTCGGAGCCGGTGGAAGGAGAAATGCTCCCACCGAGCGTCTCGGCCTCCTCGGCAATTTGCGCAGCGGTCCGGCGACTCGTCCCCTTGATCGCGGTTCGCGCCAGGAGACTCGTGAGGCCCGCGACATCGGGCGGCTCCTCGCTGGCGCCCCCGAGGATGTGCACACCGATGTGAACGATCGCGCTCGGCTTTCGCCTGACGAGTATCGGGACGCCCGACGAGGTTCGATAGACACGCACACGGCCGACCGCGCGCTCGAACGTTGGACGGCTCGGCGGAGGAGGCGCCGCCGCACACACGGGAGGTTGCGCTGGAAGCGGTTCCGAGGGGGACGCGTCGAGCAGCTCGCGCATGGCCTCGGCGTCGCGCATGCTCGCGCCGGCGGATGCCGGCCGGTAGAGCAGGAGCGCGCCGAGCGCCGGAGTGAGGTATCGCTGGACGGCCTCGGTCACCTGCTCCGGTGTCGCGGTCAGGAGCCGCTCGAGATACTGGTCGCCAAGTGTCCAGTCGCTCAGCGCCTCCCACTCGGCGAGGTGATTCGCCTGCCCCTCCATCGTCTCGAAACGCCGGATCCACTGCGACTCGAAGATCCGTCGGGCGCGCCACAGCTCGTCGCGGCCAATGCCGGTTTCGCGCATATCGCGAAGCTGGCTCCAGGTCGCTCGGGCCGCTTCGAGAGCCGTGTCCGCCGGACCTTCGGCATGTACCACGAACACCCCGACGTCCGTCGGAGTGTAGTTGTAGGCCGTGATCGATGCCGCGAGCTTGCGCTCGCGCACGGCGCGATAGAGTCGTGAGGCACGGCCGGTCCCAAGCACGGCGGCGGCCGCGTCGAGCAGCGGGGTGTCGTGATGCAGCGTGGGAACCGTGCGCCAGCCGAACGCGAGCTGCGCCTGCGTGATGTCGCCCGACAGCTCGCGAAACCGAAATCCGCTGTGTGGACGCTCCTCCGGACCCTTGTCCCGCGGGATGTCCCCATCCCCAAGCGGACCGTAGAGCCGCTCCACGTGCCGTAGCGCGTCGTCGGGATCGACGTCACCGACGATGACGAGAATCGTGTTGCTCGGCTTGTAGAACGTGCGATAGAAACCGGCGACGTGGTCGCGCGTGAAGGTCCGCAGGCCATCTTCACGTCCTATCCGCCACCGCCGCATGCGATGCGAGTCGTGCAACAGCTCGTAGAGCGACTCGACCGCCACCGCGCTCGGGTTGTCCGCCTTCCGCTTTGCCTCCTGGATGATGACCTCGAGCTCTTTCCGCAGCTCATCGGCATCGATCAGCGAGTTTGCGTACGCATCGGACTGGATCTCGAGCCCAGGGACGAAGCCACTCGCGGGAAGCACCGTGTAATAGCTCGTGTAGTCGTAGATCGTCCCGGCGTTGAGGTACCCCCCGGCGGATTTCGTCGCCTTGGAGATCTCACCGACGCCGCGCGTGGGCGTGCCCTTGAAGTACATGTGCTCGAGCACGTGCGCGATGCCGACGACGTCGTCGCTTTCGTCGAAGTAGCCCGCCTTCACGTGAGTGACGATCGCGACCACGGGTGCGGAGTCATCCCGCCTGACGAGGACGGTGAGCCCGTTAGCGAGCTGCGTCTTCATCACCGTCTCGGCGGGAAGCGTGGGAATCGACAGCACGTCAGGTCGCGAGAGGACGTCGGCGGAGGATGATCAGCCCGAGAATGAACGCGGTGACCCCCCAACCGACCAGCCAGGCGAGCGTCCGGGTGTCCGTGGGATCACCGCCCGCGAGCTCGAGACTGACATCGCGCAAGCGATGATAGGGAGGAAGGATGACATCCAGCACTCGTCCCGCCCGGCTCTCGGGCGTGGGATATACCGCTCGCAGCACCTGTGCCAACCCCCAGGTGCCGCCCATGAGCACCCAATCGAAGCGCGCCACGGTCGAGAACAGGAATCCCAGTCCCCCGAGCGACACATAGGCGAGGCCGACCATGAGCAGCGCGCGCGGAAGAAAGACCGGATACCCGAAGGCGTAGATCGCGACCATTACGGTGAGCGCGGCAAACGCCAGTCCGAGGCCGTTGACCACGAACGCTTGCGCATAGTAGCGCGGGATCGACACCGGCTTCGCGAACAGGAATCGGTAGTACCCTCGCACCCGATCGTTCGACACGATCCCGTTGATCCCGATGAGCACGGCGATGAACGAGAACTGCGACAGTACTTCCAGGATGCCCGAGATGACCAGGGATTCCGCTTGCCCGGCCGTCGCGATCGCCGGTCGCAGCTTGCGTAACTCCATGATCACCGGGAACGCCATCAGTGTCGCGACGATCAGCAACGGAGCACCGCGCTCGAACGCGAAGTCGCGCGCCTGCCACGCCATGTAGGTCCAGAGTCGCGCGCGTTTCACGAGTTGCCGCCGGCCGATCTGACCGCCTCACGAAACTGTGCCTCGAGCCGCGAGTGCGCGGGAATCAGCGCGGTGATCAGCGTTCCGCGAGCGAGGAGATCGGCGAGGCGGCGGTTGAGGAGCGCCGCGTCGCCGGGCTCGATCTCGAACTGCCCCTGGCCAAGCGACCGTGCGCCGGGAAAGATGGCCGGGACGTGTTCCGCGCCGGCGGTCACCGTCAGATGGTACGAGGAGGCCACGTCGGTCGCCGCAGGGCGACGCGTATCGACGACGCGTTGCAATCGCCCACGATCGATGATGGCGACGCGGTCGCACAGGCGCTCCAGCTCATCGAGGTTGTGAGACGCGATCAGCATCGTTCGCGTCGGCGTCCGCAGACGTTGCACGAGATCGCGAAAGCGCTGCGTCCACACCGGATCGAGCCCGTGCGTGGGCTCGTCGAGAATCAGGATCTCCTCGTCGCGAAGCAGCGCCTGCGCGAGGCCGAGCCGCTGGAGATTTCCCTTCGAGAGCGCCTTCAGCTTCTTCTGCCTGTGCTCGCCGATACCCAGGTCCTCGATCACGGACTCCACCCGCTGTTTCGCCAGCGGATCGGGAATTCCCGCGAGCAAGGCCAGCCGCTCGAGTGCGCCCTCCAACGTCCACTGTGGGTTGAGCGTGACGAGCTCGGAGAGATAGCCGATTCCGTTTCGCTCGATGTAGGGGCGCGGGACTGTATCATCGATCGTCACTCGCCCACTCGTCGGAGGCAAATAGCCTAACAGCAGCGAGATGAGGGTGCTCTTCCCCGCTCCATTGGGCCCGGCGAGCCCCATGATCTCGCCGCGCTCGATGCTGAGCGTAAACTGTTCCACCGCGCGCACCGGCGGGCGGAACAACGACCGATAAGTTTTCGAGACGGAATCGAATGCGATCACGCCGGGGGACGCTGCATCTGCACCGGCGCGGGCGGCGCGCAACTCATCCACGGTCCCTGCCCCGCGCGCGCGAGGAAGCGTTGTCCCTCGTCGAGCCGTCCCATCCGGATCAGCGAGCAGCCCAGATATCCCATCGAGGTGCGATCGCGCGGCTGGATCTCGAGCGCGCGGACGAAGGATCGTCGAGCCGCGTCGTAATTGCGGAGCGTCAGGAAGTAGCTTCCCAGCTCACGGTGCGCCTGGTAGTTCCGCGGCTCCAGCTGCACGGCGCGGGTGATCTCGCGCCCCGCGGTGGCGAAGTCGCCTTGATCGCGGGCGACGCGACCGAGCCAGATGTGCGGCGCGGCTTCCTGCGGCCGGGCGTTCGCCGCGTCCTGAAACTCGGTGCGCGCGAGCGCCAGGCGACCGCCGCGGTATGCCTCCATCCCGCGGCGCATGGCCGCGCTTGGTCCTCCGCGCTCGAAGAAGAACCAGGCCGCCCCCGCGGCGACGAGCACGAGCAGCAACGCGCCCAGTGGCAGCCAGGGAACGCGCGAGCGCCGCGGAGGCGGAACCGGCGTCGGGGCGACCGTCACCGGAGCGGGCGCCGCGGTCGCCGCCGTCGCCGTGCCACCCGCGGACGCGGCCTCGGTGCGCAAGCCCTGGTCGAGCTTGTTGTACGCGTCGCGCGCCGCGTCGATGTCGGCGTTCGTCGGCCGATACTCGGTTCGCTTGACGCGATCACGGGCCGCCAAAAAATCGAGCAGGGCGTGTGCCTGCTCGATCGAGATGATGTTGCGCTGTCGGAGCTCCTGTACGAGCGGTTGCCCGCCCAGAGCCGATCCGCCCAGCAACGCGCGCATCGCGACCTCCACGGCATTCCAGATGTCGAGGAGGTCGGCGGCGATTTCTTCGGAATTCTGCGAAATGTCGACGCGCGCGACGAGCGAGCGCGCCGGTGCAAGTGCCGCCATCGCGGCACGGTGGTGCGCAGTGATCACCGTACGATGCGTAGAAGTCCGGCGTCCGCGCTGCCGCGGATGAAGCTCTCGGCGTTGTGAGTCGGTATCGTGATGCCCGTCAACGAGTAGCCGCGGCGCGCCTCGTTATGCATGAACTCCTGCACGGTGCGGCCGGCCCACTGCTTGTTGGCGTCCCGCATCTCGCGAACGATCTGCTCCCAGCTGCCCGCATATTCGCGCCCTTCGCGCGTGAGAATGCGGTGCTTCGGCTCGGGCGGCTCGCGCTGCTCCGCCAGCTCGGTGAGCAGTGCCCCGAACAGCTCGAGCTGCCCCTGCTGATCGCCGGTCGAGCGATCGTTGAAGCGTCCTTCGATCTCGGCGAGCATCTCGTCGAGGTCGTCCGGATCGCCGGCAAGCTCCGCGAGACGCTCGTCCCACGGACGCAGCTCCGGATCGTCGTCCTGGAGACGGTAGATCGACTTCTTCAGCTCGACCAGACGCCAGATCCCCAGCTCATCCCAGTGGTCCTCGGGCGTGGTGCGATCGAGGTGGTAGAGCGCAGCCTCGTAGTCGCCGCGATCGTAGAGAATGTTCGCGAGGTAGATGCGCGCTTCCGCGTGATCGTCGTCGATCTGCAGCGCGCGGCGCAGCATCGAGACGGCGGGATCTTCCTCACCGAGACGGTGATGCGTGTAGCCGAGCAGCGCCACGCCTTCCGCCATCTCGGGCGCCTGCTGCACCGCGATCTCGAAGAACTCACGCGCCTCCTCGAACAGACTCTCGCGGAACAGGGCGCGGCCGACCTGAAGCATGAGGTCGAGATCGTCGCGATACCCGAGCTCCAGGATCCGGCGGAAGGTCTTCACACCGGCTTCCTGCTGCCCGAACTTCATGAGCGTCTCACCGAGCCCCGCGAGCGCGTCCTCGTGCTCCGGGTCGAGAACGAGGGCTTCCTCGAAGCTCCGGCGGGCCCACGCGTACTCCTCACGCGCGAGCCGGGCGTACCCCACCCCGATGTGGAGCTCTACCGAATGCGGGTAGAGCGCCAGTCCCTCGCGAAGAACCTCGAGCGCTTCCTCGTATTGCCCTTCGTTGTACAGCTGATGGGCCCGCTCGTCGTACTCTTCGGAACTCAGGAAGGGGGAAGGCATGTCCAGCGGCACCTCCGACCAAGGGTGGCTCTCCGCCTATACTACCACGGCGAAACCGCGAAGTTCAAGCAATAGAAGCAAATAGCGACTTTGGAGGAGGGCTCCTCTCTCAATTTGAGTGGGCCGGGGGCCAAGGGCCAAGGGCCAGGTGGTTCGCTATCTCCGCCGCTAGCACCGCGTTGGACTCCAATAATGCCAGATTCGCGCCGAGTGAGCGTCCACCCGTCTCACGCTCCACCGCCGCCAGAAGAAATGGAGTAACCGCGCTTCCCTGAACGTTTTCCCTTCGGGCAGCCTCGAGCGCTCGCTCGACCGCATCGTCAACGACCCGACGCGGTAGCGCAACATTCGACGGCGGTGGCTGAACAACGAGCATCGCGGTATTGCGACCCAGCCCACGATGCGCGCGCCACGCGGCCGCGACCTCGGCCGCGGTGTCGGCCCGCGCGCCCACTGCCAGGCCAGTCGTCGTCGTGAAGAAGCCGGGCATCTCGTCCGTGCGGTACCCTATTATCGGAACGCCGAGCGTCTCCAGACGTTCCATCGTCGCCGGAACGTCGAGGATCGCCTTGGCGCCCGCGCTCACGACGAGCACCGGTGTGCGCGCCATCTCCGTGAGATCCGCGGACTCGTCATAGGTGGGAACGCCGGCCGTGCGGTGGACGCCGCCGATGCCGCCGGTCGCGAACACCTCGATGCCGGCGAGGGCAGCAATCACGATCGCGGCGGCAACGGTGGTCGCGCCGTCGGTACCTCGAGCAATGGCCATCGCGAGATCACGTGCGGACACCTTGACTATGCCCTCGCGTCTGAGAAACCGCTCCAGCTCCGCATCCTCGAGCCCGGCAGCCGCCACTCCACGCACGACTGCCGTGATCGCCGGGACCGCGCCGCGCGAAGACACGGCGCGAATCATCCGCTCGGCCGCGTCCCGGTTTGCAGGGGCGGGGAGCCCCTGGGCCAGCACCGAGCTTTCCAATGCGACGACGGGACGCCGATCGCGCAACGCGGACGCGACCGGCGGCATAACGCGGACGGCCGTCACGGCCGAGCTAGAGAGAAGCGCGAAGCGAGCGCTCCCGGATCTCGCGGAACTCGGCGTCGGGATTCCAGGCTGGCGTCGTGCTGGAATTCGCGACCGACGTACCGAACCGGAGGACGATCTCGGCGAGCTGGGCCGCGCCGGTGAGGTCGAAATCGGGACGGTACTCGTCGGAGGGCTGATGGTAGCGCTTCGCGGTGTACTCCTCGTTCTGCTCGACGCCCCACCCTTTCGGACGGCCGACGAAATCCGTCCCCGCACCGATCGAGATCGACGGAATCCCCACCTTCGCGAACGAGAAATGGTCAGAGCGATAGAAGTAGCCGCGCTCCGGGTGCTCCTCCGGCGTTATGCGCATCCCGCGTGTCGCGAGCATTCTCCCCAGGGTCGGGCCAAGTGACGACTTGTTCGATCCGAGCACCGTCAGATCGCGCACGCGTCCGAGCACGTTGCCACCGTCGACGTTGAGATTCGCGACGATCTTGTCCGCCGGGACGACGGGATTCTGTCCGAAGAATTCGGAGCCGAGCAGTCCGGATTCTTCGGCGGTGACGAACACGAACAGAAACGAGCGTCGCGGCTTGGGCGATTGCTGGGCGGCGACGCGCGCCACCGCGAGCAGATCGGCGACACCGGACGCGTTGTCGAGCGCCCCGTTGTAGATCGAATCAGCACCGACGACGGGGCCAATCCCGAGGTGGTCCCAGTGCGAGCTGAACGCGACGTACTGATCGCGCACGATCGGATCGCGTCCGCGCACAATGCCAACGACGTTCTCCGACTGGAGATGCTCGACCGAATTCGCGAACGAGAGGTCTACCGAGATGCCGGTGGGCACCGGCGTGAACTCGCGTGATTCTGCCCGCGTGCGGAGCTGCGCGAGGTCGAGTCCCGCCTGCGCCAGCAGGGCAGCCGCCGCGCTGTCGGTGATCCATCCGCGAACACCGAGCGGTGCCGGGAGATTCGGATCGCGCGGAAGCATCCGCTGTTCCTTCGCCCACGATCCGACGACGGTGTGCCAGGGATATCCCGCACGCTCGGTCGTGTGGATGATGAGAGCGCCCGCCGCTCCGCGCCGTTCGGCCTCTTCGAACTTGTAGGTCCAGCGCCCGTAGTACGTCATCGCCCGACCGCCGAACAACTCGGGCTCGTCGCGCGGCGCCGGCGGATCGTTCACGAGAACGAGCAGCACCTTGCCGCGCACATCGACGTCCTTGAAGTCGTTCCACTTGTACTCGGGCGCCGTCGATCCGTACCCGACGAATACGAGCTCGCCGCGCGCCGCGCTCGAGTCGGCCGCCGATCCCGCCCACACGACCACGTCTTCGGGATAGCGAAGGTTCGCCGTCGCGCGCCCGGATGCCGTGGCTTTGATCGTCGTGCGCCTGGCGTTGACGATGTCGATTGGCACCGTCTGGAAGTACGAGCCTTTGACCCCGGGCTCGACTCCAAAGGCGCGCAGCTGCGCCGCGATATACTCCGCCGCCAGCCGGCCACCGCGCGTGGCGGGAGCGCGGCCCTCGAGAAGGTCGGACGACAGAAAGCGAAGGTGCCCGTCGATCTCGTGAGGCGTAATGGGCGCGGGTGCCGCGCCGGATTGCGCCAGCACTTGAGCCGGGATGAGGATCAGAGCGAGCAGCGTGGAGAGGCGTCTCATGATTCGCGAGGATGAGGTAGCGTTCGTAGTCGTAGCTTGGCGACTGCGCACGGCTTATGGAAGGCGTACCCGAGGCTGGCGAAGATCTTGCCTTGAGCACCGTGCCCAGAGAGGACTGAAGCACGAGGGGTGAGGGAGATCCATCGGGTGCTATCTCAACCAGCGAATGGAGTCCAGATCGTGTCGGAGACCGAAACTGCACCAACCACGCGCGGCCGGACGGGCGTCGCGATCGGCATCCTCATCGTGACGCTGCTGACGGTCGCCTTCTACTTCTATTGGCGCACGACGGGAATGCGCGATGAGACGGGGCGCCGCCCGCAGCCGATTCGCGAGGTCAGCTCGCTATCCTGGATGCCCGGGATGAGCACCGTGGGGTAGCCGCGGTCGCCACGCGGAAAGCGCCGCCGCGACCGCGGCGAGTGGGTCGCGTCCGGATTGGCATCAGCGGATACGACTACAAAGCCTGGCGCGGGCGGTTTTATCCTGAGGGGCTGCCTTCGCGGCACTGGCTGCGATACGCGGCGTCGGTATTCGACACGATCGAGCTGAACGGAACCTTTTACTCGCTCAAGTCACCCGACGTCTTTCGCCGGTGGGGCTCCGAAGTGCCGCCGGGATTTCTTTTCGCGGTCAAGGGAAGCCGCTTCATCACGCACAATCTGAAGTTGCGGAACGCCGGGGCCGCGCTCGCGAACTTCTACGCCAGCGGAATCCTGGCGCTCGGCAAGATGACCGGGCCGTTTCTCTGGCAGCTCCCGGCGACGTATCGATTCGAGCGATCGCGCATCGAGGATTTTCTCGCGCTGCTCCCGCGCGACTCACTCGCGGCCGCTGCGCTCGCGCGCGGCCACGATCATCGCCTGCGACGAGGCGCTCTCACCGAAGCGGACACCCGCGTGCGCTACCGCCACGCCTTCGAGGTGCGCCACCGTTCGTACTTCACCGGAGAGTTCGATGAGGTCCTGCGGAAGCACGATGTGGGCTTCGTCGTCGCCGACACGGCGGGCAAGTTTCCGTACGCGGAAACGGTGACGGCGAATTTCGTGTACGTGCGGCTTCACGGGTCGCGGCAGCTCTACACGAGCGATTACACCGATGTCGAGCTGTCCGAGTGGGCGGCGCGGGTGAATCGATGGCGGAAGGAGGGGTTGGACGTGTACGTGTACTTCGACAACGACGCCAAGGTTCACGCGCCGCATGACGCGGTGCGGCTCAGGGCAAGGATCAGCCCTAACGACGACTAGTAACCGGTGAGCCTCCAGTCCTTCCTCAGTCCTCGTTCGGACTGAGGAGTCCCGCTTCGATGATCAGTCTCTCTGGCGCCGAGCCAAAGTATCCGAGCGGCCAGCACGTCGTCAGCGTGAGCTTTGGCTGGTCGCTCGAGTAGAGCGCGGGCGCGCCGGCGCGAACGACGCGGCGAGTCGTCACGATCCAGCTGGCGCGACCCGCCATCGTCTCCGTGTGCACGGTGTCGCCTACGTGCAGACCACCGAGCGTCGAAAAGTGGCGATCACGATGGGCCGAGATGACGGCGTTGCCCCGTTCACCGGGAATCGCCGAGCCCGGGAGATGTCCGGGGCCCGCGTTGAGCTCGTCGTCCCCTACCCCTTCGACGACGACCTCGTCGAGACCGATGCCAGGGATGACGAGCCGGGCGATGGGCGCTCCGCGCCTGACGAGTACCGGCTCCGCGTCGAGGTCGAGCAGGCGGGCCTGCTGAACCGCACGCCTGGCTTCGGCGCGCTCCCACTCGGCGCGCGCGTCGCTTCGCGCGAGAGCGCCGCGCGCGTAGGTCGCGCCGGTGTGCAGGATGAGCAGCCCACCGACGGCGTACAGCAATGCGCCGATTCGGCGGCGCACGTGCCTAACGTCTGCGCAGTGCCGCGCCGCCGGCGATCAGGCCAGCCCCGAGCAGGATGAGCGCGGGGAGCACGGTGGCGGTGTCGGGCGCGGGCGCACCTTCACGGAATGCGGGTGCCTGCTCGGGTGCCGGCTCCGCGACCACGGCCGGCGTCTCGATCACCACGGGCGGCGTCGCGGTGTCCTGCGGCGCCTGCGCGGCAACGGCGACGGCGGCGGAGTCGACCCACGCCTTCATGTCGGTCATGCGGCGGGCAGCCGTTGTGTCGGCGCTCACATCGCCGCCGCTCGCCACCAGTTCAACCGGCGGAGCCGGCCTGGGCGGCGGGGTGACGAGTCCGGTGAACTGCGCCGAGGCCGCGGGGGCGGCGAGCAGCGCCGCGAGAATCAAGCTCAGAGTCGGGATACGCACGACGGTAACCTCTCCATGGTGGGTTCAGCACCCGTCGGAGGGGCATTTCGCGTGCCGACAGGCTGGGGGTGTCGAGGGGGTGAAGGGTGTCGAGGGTGTCAAGGTAAGGTGATGGAGGTAACGAGGTTCACCTCGACACCCTCGACACCCTCGACTACCTCGACACCCTCGACTGTTCCGGCCATGCCCTCACGATCGCCTCGCCCATTCGGGCGATCGTCACCTGGGCCTCGTTGTCGATACGCCAGCTCTGGTCCTGGTTCTCTTTCGTGAGGACGCAGGCGACTACGCGACTCTGACGGAAGAACACGGCGCAGTCGGTTCGGACCTGATCGGTACCGCCCCACTTGTGTGCGGAGCGCACGCCGGTCGCATAGCGAAGAAGGAGCGCTGAATTGTCCCCGTTTTCCAGCATGCGCAGCATCACCGAATCGGCCGCGGGGCTCACCGCCTTCCCCCGCACGATGAGCTCGAGCAGCGTCGCCATCTCGGTGGGCGTCGTGACCCCGAAGCCGTACTTCACCGAGCTGTCCATCGCGACGCTCGCGATGCGCAGGAAGCTCTTGGAGTGAACCTTGGTATGTGGCAGGCCGAGCTTCTCCATCTTTTCCCACACGCGACGGATGATGATCCGGTCGAGGATGAGGTTGGTCGCGGTGTTGTCGCTCAGCGTCATCATCAGCCACGCGGCGTCGCCGACGGTGAGCGTCGCGCCCGGCTTGAAGAACTGAAGTACGCCCGATCCGGGCACCTGATCGATGGCGAGGACGGTCAGCGGATCGTCGAGCGAGACTCGCTTCTGCTCGATCAGGTCGAACAGGGTGACGAGGATGGCGACCTTGATCAGGCTCGCCGTCGGGAAGGTCTCATCGCCCCGTCGCTCGAGTCGCTCGCCGGTGTCGACGTTGCGCACGGAATAGCCAACGACGCCGCGATGCGCGCCAGAGAGCGAATCCAGCGACCGACGAAGGGCGGTGGTGTCGGCGCGTTGTGGCGCAGGCGTGCTCGCCGGCTGCCCGTGTGCGCACGCGGGGAGCGCGAGTAACGCGAACGCGAGCGGCGCCAGCCGACCATGGCACCTCGGCACCGCGTGGCGCGGCGGCGACCTCATTAAACGACGCTCGTCAGGCGTCCGGGAACTCGTCCGCCTTTCGGCTCTCGACCAGCTCACGCTCTCCCGACGTCTGGTCATAGATCGCAAGCACCTTGATGGTTTCGCCGGCATATGCATCGAAGGTCTTGCCGTTGCCCTTCTTCACGATGATCTCGTGCCCATCCTCGAACCGCAGGACGACGACGGGATGCTCGCTGTTGACGTATTGTTTGCGAAGTTTTTTCGGGGCGGCGGGCATGGGAAGAGGGGTGTAGGGTCCGGGGAAGATAGGGGTTAGGGCCAGAATGCGGAATACGGAATTCGGATCCGGATTCCGCATTCCGCATTCTGGTCCGGCTCACGTCACGACAGTTCGTTCTCCCGTAAAACGCCGCCATTCTTCGCGCTCGAGGATCTCGTCGATCGCCGCCATCGCCAGCGCCAGCTCGTCATCGCTCGTATAGAAATGCGGGGCGATCCGAATGCCGGCTTCGGGCCGGTAGTCGACGAGAATGTCGCGTGCCAGCAGTGCTTTCGACACCTCGTACGCGTGCGGCACCTGAATGGCGACGGTGCCGCCGCGCCGCGCCACATCGCGCGGGGCGTGAACGTGAAGACCCCTGTCGTCGGCGAGTTGAATGAGCCGCGCGGTCTGGCGAATGCTTTTCGCGCGAATCGCCTCGATCCCCGCGCGCCTCACGATGCGCGGCCCCTCAGTCGCGGCATAGAGTGCGGGAATCACCGGCGTTCCGTTCAGCCATCGGAAGACATCGCGGGCGTAGGCCATCTCCGGCTCGAAGTCGAACGGCCGGGCATGCGCCTGCCAGCCAGTGAAGGCAGGCTCGAGGGCGCTGCGCACGCCCGGCGCAATGTAGAGAAAGCAGGCGCCCGGTCCCCCACAGAGCCACTTCAGCACACCGCCGGTGACGAAGTCGGCGGCGCTTCGGCGCACGTCGACGGGGATGACCCCGATCGCGTGAAACGCGTCGAGCGCGACGAGCGCGCCGGCGTCGTGCGCCGCGCGGCAAATCGCATCGACATCCATCACGTACGCGGAACGGAAGAGCACGTGGGAGATCGACACGAGACGCGTTCGCTCATCGATCGAATCGATCACACGCTGCGCATCGATGCCGATCCCATCATCGCTCTTGACCACCACGATGCGCGCGCCAAGGCGCGTCGCGAGCCGATCGTAGACGTACCGCACGGACGGAAAGTCGAGCTCCGTCATGACGATCGTATCTCGAGGCTTCGTGTAGTCGAGCGCCGACAGCACGGTGGCATGCGCGCTGGTGACGTTGGCCATCATCGCGATCTCGCCGGTGCCTGCACCGATCAGCGGCGCGATCTCGTTCCCGACGGTGACCGGCATCTCCCACCACCCTCGTGCCCAGGCCCGCACCCCAAGCTCCGCCCACTGATCGACGTACTCGGCGAGGCGCTCGGGAACGGCCCGAGGCATGGCGCCTAGCGAGTTCGACACGAGGTACGTCGTCGTCGCGAGAATCGGAAACTCGCTGCGATACATCAACAGCGTGTCGGTCATGCGGTACGCTCCCGCCGCGCTCTATGCGCGCCCGAGGCGAAATACAGGAGCGCTCCCGTCGCGAGCACCGCGCCCACGATCGCGAACTCTCGCCCTGTCGCGCCGGCCAGCAGCCACAGGATGACGGCGACCGCGAGAATGGGGATGACCGGCCCACCGGGGACGCGGAACGGCGTCGCCCCCTCCACGCGGACATCCCGGCGGCGCAGCACCCAGGCCGCGATGCAGCACAACAGGTAGAGTATCAGCGTCGAAACAGTGGCGAGGACGGCGAGGCCACCGAATGAGCTGGTGATGGCGAGAAGGGCACAGATGACCGCCTGCGCGACGATGGCGACATACGGTGTGTGAAAGCGCGCGTGCACTCTCGCGAATACGCGCGGGAGGACACCGTCGCGCCCGAACGCGAACAACGCGCGCGGAGTCGCCAGCATCATCCCGCTGGAATGGCCGAAGGTGGAGATCGCCGCTCCAACGCCAAGCAGGACCCCGAAACCAGGTGAAACAGCGCGGGCGGCAGCGGCGAGCGGCGCCGGCTCGGTGGCCAGCGCCGGGCCGAGGATTCCCTGCGCAACGAGCTGCACCGCGATGTACAGCAGCGTCACGCCGATGAGCGCAATGAAGAGCGCCCGCGGAACCGTGCGCGCCGGGTCCTTGACCTCGCCGCTCGGCACCAGCGCGCTCTCGATGCCGGCGAACGCGAAGAAAAGCACGATTGACGTGCGTCCGATCTGTTCGAGCGTTGGCGACTCCGCCCACGCGAGCTGAGCGGGGTTCACGAAGAAGGCGCCGACGACGACGAGCGCGATCAGCGGCAGGAGCTTGGCGACGGTCACGATTTCGATGAGGCGCGTCCCTTGTCGAACGCCCCGCACGTTGACGAGGGCCAATATCGTGAAGAGCGCCGCGAGCAGAATCGATCGCCCTGGCTCCCCGCCGAACATGGGAACGAACGCCCCCACCGAGCTGGCGAACACGCTCGCGACCGCCGCCGTCGCGAACGAGGTCACGAGCCAGAGCAGGAGCCCGCTGAGGAATCCGACGAATCCCCCGAGCGCCACCTCGACGTAACTATAGGGGCCACCGGAGAGCGAGACGCGACTTCCCGCCTCGGCGAAACAGAGCACGATCAATCCCATCGCGATCGCGCAGATGATGTACGCGACCGGCGCAGCGGCGCCGAGTCCCGCGGCCACGTCCTTGGGGAGCCCAAAGATTCCCCCGCCGACGATGACGTTGAACGTGGTGGCGGCGAGCGCCCGAACTCCCAGGGCGCGTACGAGTTGGCGCTCGGCGGTGTGCGTTGCCGGGTTCGTCATGGGCGGCAATCTGCGACGGCCGTGCGCGATTGTCAGGTAGCAGCCCACGCACCCGCCCCGGGCATGGGCCGTGCATTCCCGCTCTGCTCACACGCCGCGCGTCTGCCCGATACCCAGTCGTCGAAGGAGAGTTGCCATGCCAATGCGGTCGAAGGACGAGCTGTTCGAGCACGAGCTCAAGGACATCTACGATGCCGAGCACAAGCTGAAGGGTGCGCTCAAGAAGCTCGCGACGAAAAGCAAGGACGATCCCGAGCTGGCCGACCTGTTCACTACGCACCTGCGGGAAACGGAAGTGCAGATCGAGCGCCTCGAGGAAGTGTTTCAGACGATCGAGAAGAAGGCGACGCGCAAGCCGTGTGAGGGGATCAACGGCTTGCTGAAGGAGCACTCCGAGATGATGCGTGAGGAGAAACCGGTGGGCGACGTGCTGCGCTCGGTGAACATTGCATCGGCCCTCAAGACCGAGCACTATGAAATGGTGGCGTACCAGGCGTTGATCGATCTCGCGCGCGACCTCGGGAACACACGAGCGTCATCGCTGCTCGAGCAGAATCTCGCGGAAGAGCAGAACGCCGCGTCGAAGCTCGAGCGCCAGGCGAAGCGCGGACGTGTGACACGCGCCGACTGAATTCGAGTTCGTTGCTCCCCGGCGCCGATGTGAACACCCGCGGCGCCGGGAGCGTGCAGGTCGTGGAGTATTCCCTTCACCCCCACACATCGTGAACGCCCGATACCTGCTGACCAGCGCGGCCGTGTTGCTCACCCTCGCCGCGGCACCTCAGGCTGGAGCTCAGGCCAGCCAGACGCAAACGTCCCCAACGGGTCCGACCATTCTCGCCGCGAGTGCGGCGGTACGTCCAGAGCTTCGCGCGAGCGAAACGGTCCCGTACCGGGTCGACTTTCGGCAGCAGCTACGCCGAAGCGAGAGCCTCATGATCGTCGGGGGCGCCATCTTCCTTGCCGGCGCCATCATCGGCGACGATGCCGGAACGATCATCATGATCAGTGGAGCCGCGATCGGCATCTACGGGCTGTATTTGTACCTGCAATAGAGCGGGCCAAGGGCCGCGGGCCAATGGCCAAGGGGAGGGTCAAGGGTCGCAGAGCTACTGTGCACCCTTTACCCTCCCCTTGGCCCGTGGCCCGTGGCCCCTGGCCCGCTCCACGGGTGAAACCGAACTCCCCCCTACTCGTGTACCAGAGGGAGAGAGGAGCTCCGTATTAAGAGAATCGCACTGGTCCTTGGCGGCGGCGGACTCAAGGGGTTCGCCCATATTGGCGTGCTTCGCGCCCTCGAAGAACGTGGCATCGAGCCCGTCCTCTTCGCGGGCACGAGCATTGGCGCGCTCATCGCCTCGGCCCGCGCCGGCGGGATGAGCCACCTCGAGATGGGCGAGCGCGCGCGTACGCTGCGGCGACGTGACCTGTTCCGCATCAACCACATGGGGATGATCATGGAGCGGATGCGGTCGCCTTCCCTCTATCTCGAGAACCCGCTGCGCCAGCTGTGCGACGCCATCTGCCCGCGAGGGACGTTCGAGGAGCTCGGGACCCCTCTGCTCGTCAATACGGTGGACATCGAGCGCGGCACCCAGGTCGTCTGGGGCCTCCCCGGTCTGCGGCACGTGCCAATCGCCGATGCCGTGTACGCATCGTGCGCGCTGCCCGGCTTCTTCCCGCCCGGACGTGTCGACGGGCGCACCTGCGTCGATGGCGGTACGATCGACAACCTGCCGGTCGCGATCGCGGCGGTAGGGATGGATGCGGTGATCGCGGTTGACGTCGGCAACACCGATCTCAGCCAGTCGACGGACGTGAGCACGCAAGGGTTCGCGGCGATCTACATGCGCGCGGCGAGCGTGATGATGCACGCGCTGCAGGAAGAGCCACTGTCACAGTGGGCCGGGCCTCCGATGCTGCTCATCCGCCCGCGGGTATCGCACCACGGATGGTTCTCGTTCTCGAACGCCGCCGCACTCATTCAGACGGGTTACGAGGCCGCCATTGGTGCGCTCGACCGCTCAGCCGACGCGCTCGGGTCGGCGGGAGGCGTTCATCCGCGGCGTCGCGTTCGCCTCACCGTGGATCGCGACCGGTGTATCGGGTGCCGCACCTGCGTCGGGCTTGCGCCTTCGATCATGGCCATGGACGGACACGGAAAGGCATTCGCCCGCGAGGCGATTCTCGAGTGGTCTCCGGCTGACGGAGAGTTCGTGCGACACTGCCCCACCTCGGCGATCATCGCCGAGCCGATTGGCACGGAGGATGAGCAGGAACGCCCGCGGCGAGCCGCTTCGCCCCAGGAGCCAATCGCGGCTGACTAACCGCCGCGATCCTGGCTGATGAGGGATCGCACCGCGTCGAGCACCGCTTTCGGATCGGCCGGCTTCGCCAGGTAAGCGTCGGCTCCCGCCTCCCGAATCTGACGCACCTCGTCGGACAGTGCGTGCGCGCTCAGCGCCAGCACGCGTATGTCTCGCAGCGCCCCGTCACTGCGCACAGCTCGCAGCACCTGAATGCCATCCATCCGGGGCATCTGGATGTCGAGGACGACCGCGTCGGGGTGACAGCCCTTCATCGACTCGAGCGTCTGCTCGCCGTCGTGGGCCTCCAGGACGTTGTAACCCATCGCTTCGAAGTAATGGCGCAGGATGACACGAGTATCCTCGTGGTCGTCCGCGACGAGGATCGTCTGCTTGCGGTCAACCTGGTTCGGGGGCATGCGAGGGGATGCGCGCAACGGGTGTGCCATCACCTGGGAGCCTCTCCAGCGCGGTCACCGCCAGACGCTCGTAAGCGTCAACGGCGGCACGAAGCTCAGCGATTTCAACATACTCGTCGTCGCGATGCGCGACGTTGATCGATCCAGGACCGAAAAGATAGGGCGTTCCCCACGCCGAGAGCACCGGAACATCGGTCGCGTACGCGACGACCGAGGTCGCGAACCCCGGAGTCGTGGCCAGCCGCATTGGAGCGACGCGGACGATTTCCTGAAGCTCCACCCGATGCGCGACCGCTTCGCGCACGCGCGCGAGAATCTCGTCGATATCCGAGACCACGCGAATCATCACGCGGGCGTGTGCTTCGGGTGCAACGACGTTATCGGCAACACCACCGGCGATGACGCCAACGTTCAGCGTCGTATCTCCAAGCACGGCATCGCTCGGAAACTCCAGTGCGCGGACATCGTGCAGGACGTCGAGCAACAGGTGAGTCGCCGACTTGCCGAGGTGAGGGTACGCCGAGTGAGCGGCGATGCCGTGAGCGCGAAGAATGAGCCGGAGTGCGCCTTTCGTCCCCACCGCGATCGTGCTCTCGGTGGGCTCGCCATCGATGAGCGCGCGACTCGTCGTGGGCCATGCGTTGGCGACGTGCGCGCCGTCATGAGTCGTCTCCTCTCCGACGACGAAGAGGAGCGCGACGGGGAGCTCACGCGCGCGCAGACGCTCAGCCGCGCAGATCATCGCCGCCGCGATCCCCTTCGCATCGCAGGCACCGCGACCCAGAAGACGCCCGCCCTCCACGCGCGGTGGAAGGAAGGGGGGCACGGTATCGAGGTGCGTCGATAGCGTCACGAGTGGCGTCTCGCTCGCGGTCGCGTAGATGTTGTCGCGACCCTCGGAGACCGGGATCCGGCGCACAGTCCACCCTTCGCTCTCGAGCATCGAATGGGCGAGGCGCACGACCTCGCCCTCATGTCCGCTCGTCGAGTCGATGCGCATGAGTGCGACGGCGAGATCCACCGGATCGAGCATCATCTGCGTTGGCCAGGCATTGGGCGGATGGAGGAAGCGTTCTTCTCGCGTCGAGCGCAAGAGCCGCCGGCGATCTGGCGGGGGTTTTCTTCGGAGCCGTTCGCTGCTATTCACCGGGCATGGAACGACGGCTGCTGATCGTATCGAACCGACTCCCGGTGACCGTGGCGGTCCAGGACGGATGTCCCGTCGTGTGCCAGAGCGCAGGGGGACTGGCCACGGGACTTCGCGGGCCACACGAGCAATCCGGTGGCCTGTGGATCGGATGGCCCGGAAGTACCGAGGGGCTCTCACCGGAATCGCGACGCAAGCTCGCCGCCGATCTCCAGGCGATGCGCGCGGTTCCGATCGCGCTCGATGCTCGCGAGGTTGAGCTCTTCTACGAGCAGATCTCCAACGCCGTGCTTTGGCCGATCTGTCATGATCGCATTGACCGCCTTCCCCTTCACGTGGATGGGTGGGACGTGTACGAGGCGGTCAACGCGCGCTTCGCCGACGCCGTCGTCGAACACTACCGACCTGGTGATCTCATCTGGGTGCACGATTATCAGCTACTGCGCGTTCCCGCCCTGCTCCGCGAGCGGATTCCCGACGCGCGCATTGGGTTCTTCCTTCACGTGCCGTTTCCCAACCCGGAAATCTTCTTCACACTGCCTAACCGCCACTGGCTCGTCGAAGGGATGATGGGCGCCGATCTCGTCGGCCTCCACACGCGTCGATATCACGGCCACTTTCGCGCCGCGTTGCGACGTCTCTTCTCGGTCGAGGCGGACAACACGGGGACGGTGCGCTGGCGCTCACGGCGCGTGCGGCTCGGGGTTTTCCCCATTGGCGTTGACGCCGCGGACCTTGCGCGGCGCGCGGCGACGCCCGAGGTCGAAGCGAAGACGCGGGAGTATCGGTCGGCGAGGATGCGACTGCTCGTCGGTATCGACCGCCTGGACTACAGCAAGGGCATTCCGCGCCGCCTGGTGGCGCTGAAGAGGCTCTTCGTGAGATACCCGCAGTGGCGCGAGCGTGTCAGGCTCGTCCAGGTGGCGGTGCCCACGCGCGATCGGGTGGATGCGTACCGCGGTTTTCGTCGGGAGGTAAGCTCCCTCGTGGGCCAGCTCAACGGTGAGCTCTCCACACCCACGTGGACCCCTATCCAGTACATCCACCGCAGCATCCCGGATGACGTTCTCCTCGCGTTGTATCGTGCCGCGGACGTCATGCTGGTGACTCCGCTGCGCGACGGGATGAATCTCGTCGCGAAGGAATTTGCCGCCGCGCGGATCGACGACGACGGCGTCCTCGTGCTGAGCGAGTTCGCCGGCGCCGCCGATGAGCTCACGGATGCGATCATCGTGAACCCCTACGATGTGGACGGAACGGCTGACGCGATCCATCGCGCGCTCACGATGGATGCGGTCGAGCGGCAGCATCGCATGCGACGCCTGCGGCAAACGGTGCGGGAATACGACGTGCACCGGTGGGCGTCCACGTTTCTGGATCAGCTGGCCGAGCTCAGTCCTGAGTAACGTCGTGCTAAGGAGGGTTCAATGCCGCGGGAGCGGATCCGGCCTCTTCCGCCCAATCCGCTCATCCGCAGGGCCCCTCTGTTCTTGATGCCGGGTCACCCGCACCTGCTGGCATCAAGAACGGAGGGGCTATACGGATGAGGCGGATTGGGCGGATGCCTCGGATCGCGCCTGGCGCCGACGACTCTCCACGCGCAGGTCCAAAGCAGGTTTTGTTGTCGCGCGGGGAAGGTTCACTGCACCGGAGACGGATCCGGCCTCTTCCGCCCAATCCGCCTCATCCGCAGAGCCCCTCTGTTCTTGATGCCAGATCAACAGGGATTCGCGCGAGGCTCGGACGCCTCAGCGCGCCATGCTCATCCGACGTACCTGGATCGCGTGCACGAGGCGCGTCGCCGCGATCCGGCGCCCGTCGGGCGAGACCTGCGGGTGCAGGATGTGCGCGTTGCCACTCGTCAGGCGCCGCGGCTGACCACCGGCGGCCGGAATGGCGAAGAGCTGCATGCGGTTGCCGGTGAGGGCGCTGTAGATCAGCGTCTTGCCGTCCGGCGTCCAGTCCACGCCGCCGTACGTGCGCATGGGGTAGTCCACGAGCTTGCGCGCGCGGCTCCCGTCCGCGCGCACGATCCACAGCGCGTGACGCCCACCGCCCATTGCCTCCTCGATCGCGATGTCCTCGCCCGTCGGCGACCAGGCCGCCATCTCCGCGCCGGAGACCGCTTCGGGCATCGGGAGTGACATCGTCGACGCCGCTCGTCCAGTAGCCGTGTCGAACGCGATCACAAATGGAATCGATGTGTGCGTCGCACGAGCACGATCGAACGATGTGAAGAGCAGGCGGGTGCCATCCGGGGACCAATCCGGCGACCCCGCCTCGAGCCCGAAGTCGGTGAGCCGCGCCTCCGCCGCCCGGGTCGCGCCCGCGGCGCGAACATAGATGTCGTCGGTCGAGCCTGCCTCCCCGTAGCGCACGACCGGAGTGGGCGACCGATGCGAGTGATAGGCGATCCATCGACCGTTAGGCGACCACACTGGTGAAAAGTCCTCGTGGTAACCGACGATCAACGGACTGGGCCGGCTCGCGGCCTGGGCGGCCGTGTCGATCTCCACGGCCCCGCCATCCCAGTTGAGCACCCAGTCGGCGGCGCGCCAATCGCCGTAGAAATAGCCGAGCTGGCGACCGTTCGGATGCCAGGTCGGCATTTGTGCTCCGGTAATCACCGAACGCGGCTCGCCGCCTTCCACTGGAATCGTGACGAGCGATCCCTCGGCGTGCGCAGACGTCCAGTACAGGCTCCCGCCGCCGAGCATTGGGTTGGCGTCGTCACCGCTCGTCACCGCGACCGCGCGGCGCGCGCCGGTCACCAGGTCGATTTCGTAAATGTCGAGATCCCGATCGGCGCGCGGATCGTGGCGGTCTTCGGGGAGTGGCGCACCGACACTCGCCAGCGCGACGTACGCTCGGGTCCCCGAGGCGGAGACAGCGATGGTGACCCCGGGATACGGCTCGGCATCGAGCCGGCGTGCGACAGCGCGCATGTCGCCCGAGCGGGCATCCACACGATGGAGCGCGGAAAGGCCCGCATCCTCCGGCAACATCGCCAATAACGCCGCCCCGCCTGGATACCACGCGATTGCGCTCGCACGCGCCGGGAGCGGTATCGCGCGGCGAACACCGCGGACATCGATGTGCAGGTTCCACTGCCCGCCGGCGCTGTCCTGATACGCGATCGACGCGCCGTCGTCCGACCACAACGGAACCGCGGTGGGCGGCACGTCCACGCGCTGCCGCCGTCCACTCCGATCCCGCTCGAACCACCCGTTCTCGGCGCCCTGCCGCCCGCGCACCGCGATCTCGCCGGATGGGCGTATGACGACCCCGGTCACCTGCTCGACGCCCGCCCACGCTTCCATGGGAAGCGCGCCGTGCACGACATCGATCAGGGCGACGTTGCCCGTGCTGACGAACACCAGACGTCCGCCGTCAGGCGACACCGATGTCGCCCGCGCGAAATACTCCTCGAACCAGGTCGTCACGTCATGCGTATGAACGACCTCGGACGGTGTCGGTATGGACGGCGCCGGAGCCGCCGCACACGCGCCCAGCGCCACCAGCAGGCCGACCGCGCCCGCGCTTCGCGTGAGCTTCTCGAATGAAGACCGCATCTTGCGAGTGTGCCCTCGGGATACCGGTACCGTCAAGCTATTGGCAGCGTGCGTTAGGATCGAGGGGGAGCAGCGTTCCGTATTCCTCGGTCTCATCCTCGTTCCTCATTTGCGCGTTTAGGGTAGATTACCTCGTATGACATCCCTCGACTCCTTCGGCGCTTCCTCCACGCTGACCGTGGACGGGACGTCGTATAGCATAGCGCGTCTCGGCGCGGTCGCCGCGCTGCCGAGTGCGACCGTGGAGCGACTTCCCGTCACGCTCCGCATTCTGCTGGAGAATCTCCTCCGCAACGAAGACAGCGCCTTCGTGAAGGCGTCCGACATCGAGGCGCTCGCGCATTGGGACGTGCGCGGCGGCGTCGAGCAGGAGATCGCCTTCCGAACCAGCCGCGTACTGCTGCAGGACTTCACCGGCGTTCCGGCGGTCGTGGACCTCGCCGCCATGCGCGACGCCATCGTCCGGTTAGGCGGCGCTGCGAAGCGCATCAACCCGCTGCAGCCCGTCGATCTCGTCATCGACCACTCGGTGCAGGTCGATGAGTACGGCTCCGATGCGGCGTTTCTCATCAACGCGGAGAAGGAGTTCGATCGCAATCGGGAGCGGTATCAGTTCCTGCGCTGGGGACAGGAGGCCTTTCGGAACTTCCGCGTCGTTCCGCCGGACACCGGGATCGTGCACCAGGTGAACCTGGAGTACCTCGCCAGTGTCGTGTTCACGGACGAAGACGGACGCGCCTATCCCGACTCGCTCGTCGGGACCGACTCGCACACGACCATGATCAACGGCCTCGGCGTGCTCGGCTGGGGCGTTGGAGGAATCGAAGCGGAGGCGGCAATGCTCGGACAGCCGCTCTCCATGCTCATCCCCGAGGTGGTCGGGTTCAAGCTGTTCGGCAAACTTCCGCCGGGAACGACGGCGACCGATCTGGTGCTGACCGTCACGCAGATGCTGCGCGCGAAGAAGGTCGTGGGCAAGTTCGTGGAGTTTTACGGTGCGGGCCTCTCGACCCTCTCGCTCGCCGATCGCGCGACGATCGCGAACATGGCCCCGGAGTACGGCGCGACCGTGGGATTCTTCCCGGTCGATCAGGGAACCATCGACTACATGCGCTTCACCGGACGCGATCCGCACCGTGTGAAGCTGTGCGAGGCTTATTACAAGGAGCAGGGCCTCTTCCGCACTGACGACACGCCCGATCCGGTGTTCTCCGACACGCTGGAGCTGGATCTTTCCACTGTCGAGGCGAGTCTCGCCGGTCCGAAACGTCCACAGGACCGCATCCCGCTGAAGATGGCGAAGCAGAGCTATCGCGAGTCGCTCAGAGTCGAGCTCGATCGCGCCGGGACGCCGGCGGGTGTCGCCGCGGCGACGAAGAAGCTCGCCGTATCCGCCGAGCCGGAGCTGGCCATGTCGGCGGTGGCCACGAAGCCCGACGAGCAGCTGCACGAGCATACTGGCGTCAAGGTCGAGATGAAGGGAGAGACGTTCTCGCTGCGTCACGGCGCCGTCGTCATCGCCGCGATCACGAGCTGCACGAACACGTCGAATCCATCGGTCATGCTCGCGGCGGGGCTCCTCGCCCGGAATGCGGTGGCGAAGGGGCTGCGCACGAAGCCGTGGGTGAAGACGAGCCTCGCTCCGGGCTCGAAGGTGGTCACCGACTACTACCGCAAGGCAGGCGTGCAGGAGGCACTGGACACGCTCGGCTTCAACCTCGTCGGATACGGATGCACCACGTGCATCGGGAACTCCGGCCCATTGCCGCAGCCGATCACCGACGCGATCGAGCAGAACAAGCTGATCGTCGCGGCCGTGCTTTCCGGGAATCGCAACTTCGAGGGACGCGTCAACCCGCTGACGCGGTTCAATTACCTCGCGTCGCCGCCGCTGGTCGTAGCCTACGCGCTCGCCGGCCGAATGGACATCGATCTCAACACGGAGCCGTTAGGCGTCGGCGCCGGCGGTCCGGTGTTCCTGCGGGACATCTGGCCGCCGCCCGCCGAGGTGGAGCAGGAGATCCTGCGTTCGGTGAAGAGCGAGATGTTCCGCTCGCAGTACGCCAACGTGTTCGAGGGCGATGATCGGTGGGGGGCGCTCGACGTCCCGACCGGTGAAACGTTCGCCTGGTCGGATACCTCGACCTACGTGAAGAACCCCCCGTTCTTCGACGACATGACGCTCGACCCGCCGGGCGTTCGCCCGGTGCGCCGCGCACGCGTGCTGGCGATGCTCGGCGACTCCGTGACCACCGACCACATCTCCCCCGCGGGGAACATCCCTCCGGCGAGTCCGGCGGGGCGCTGGCTCATCGAGCACGGCGTGAAGGTCGCCGACTTCAACTCGTACGGCTCGCGACGCGGCAACCACGAAGTCATGATGCGCGGGACGTTCGCCAACATTCGCCTGCGCAACGAGCTGGTGCCGGGAAAGGAGGGAGGCTGGACCGCCTTCGAGAAAGGTGGCGAGGCGACGCCGATCTACGACGCGGCGATGGATTACCAGCGCCGTGGAACGCCGCTCCTGGTCATCGCCGGCAAGGAGTACGGCACCGGATCGTCGCGCGACTGGGCGGCGAAGGGCACGCTGCTCCTTGGCGTCCGCGCTGTCATCGCCGAGTCGTTCGAGCGCATTCACCGATCGAACCTGGTCGGGATGGGCGTCATTCCGCTGGAATTCAGTCCCGGAGAGTCACGCCAATCGCTCGGCCTCACCGGTTTCGAGATGTACGACATCGAGGGGCTCGATGAGTCGATGCGTCCACGGGCTCGTCTGACCGTGCGCGTCACGACGGCCGATGCCGCACCCAGAACGTTCAAGGTGATCTCGCGAATCGACACCCCCGAGGAGCTGAGCTATTACCGACACGGCGGGATCCTGCAGTACGTGCTGCGGCAGCTCGTCCGGAGCTAGCAGCCTTGCGGGCCGCAGATGACGCAGACGGACGCAGAAACGGCAACGTCAAAGGCGTATCACGGATGAACACGGATTCTGAATGACGAAGCGGCACGGATTGAACGGCAACTGCCAAATAGCTTTATGGAAACCTATCGGATCAAGCTCGCGATGATTTGCCGGACCGATCGTTCCTTCGTTTGCGGTTCCAGTTCCAAAGCTCTCGCGGTTGACGTATCCGTGCCGTTTTGCCGTTCCGGATCCGTGAAATCCGTGGCAACGCTGTTGACGTTGCAGTTTCTGCGTCCGTCTGCGTCATCTGCCGCCCTCCGAGCTGCCATCCGCAAGTCGGAATCAGTACACTAGGAAATCGCGATTCCATACACGGCCGGACTGCTGTCGAATGCGGCACAGTGACAGCGGAACAGGGATCGCTCCGGCGCTGGTGCTCCTCGCCGCCGGCACGGGGAGTCGTTTTGGGGGACCGAAACAGCTGGCCGCGCTCGGCCCGAACGGCGAGACCCTCCTCGACTTCTCGATCTACGACGCGCGGCGGGCCGGGTTCGGACGGGCCGTTCTCGTCGTTAGGCGCGACATGCGCGATGCATTCGAAAGCACGATTGCGGCGCGCTGGCGGGGCCACCTGGCCGTCGAGCTCGTCGAGCAGGAGGCCGCACCGATCTCCTCCGCAGTCGCACGACCGGCCGGCCGCAAAAAGCCCTGGGGCACGGGGCACGCGGTGCTCTCCGTGGCCGGGTTAGTGGATACGCCGTTTGTCTCCGCCAACGCGGATGACTTTTACGGCGCTGACGCGTTCCGTTCGCTCGGCGCAGTCCTTCGCGATCCACCCGCCGGATCGATCCCGACCTACGCTTCGCTCGGGTTTCCCCTGCGGGACACCCTCACCGTCGCCGGGGGCGTCAACCGCGCGGCCCTTCGCGCATCGCGGGACGGTTGGCTCGAGGAAATCGAGGAAATCAAGGGGATCGAGCGTGACGGACGGGATGGCCGGTACCGTACCGCGGCGGGCGAGAGCCGCCGCATTCCCGGCGAGACGCCCGTCTCGACGAACATCTGGGGTTTCACGCCGGCCATCTTCGGCATGCTCGAGTCCGAGTTCCGTGATTTCGTTGTCGAGCACGGTCATCGGGAAGGCTCCGAGTTCGAGTTGCCCAGCGTCGTGAACGCGCTGGTTCGCCAGGGGCGTGCGCGCGTCCGGGTTCTCCGCGGCGTGGGCCCATGGTGCGGCGTCACCTATCCGGAGGACGTTCCGCTGGTGGCCTCCACGCTGCGCGACCTCGTCGGCCGCGGCGTGTATCCCCGCTGCCTGTGGGCCTAACGAGCACGCCGGCGGTCGCGAGGCTCGCCGCCAACTTCGCCCTCCCGGGCGAGGTCGAGGTCGCAGAACCGTTCGGCCGGGGACACATCAACGAATCGTGGTTGATAGTCGCCCGAGATGGGTCACGGCGAGCTCGCTATCTCCTCCAGCGAGTCAACGAGCACGTGTTCCCGCGGCCGGCGCTGGTCATGGAGAACATCGTAGGCGTCACCGCTCACCTGGCCCGGGTGCTCGAGCGGGAGGGCGTGGCTGAGGCCGAGCGCCGAACGCTCACGCTCGTTCCGGCGCGCGACGGCGCGTGGTACTTCGTCGACGAGCAGGGCGGTTACTGGCGACTCTTTCACTTCATCGAGAGAGCAGTCGCGCGGGAATGCGCCGCGGACGCTCGAGAGGCGTATCGTGCGGCGCGAGCGTTCGGCGAGTTTCAGCGTCGTCTTGGCGACTATCGCGGCCCTCCGCTCCACGAGACCATTCCCCGGTTCCACCACACGCCGGATCGTCTGGCCGCTCTCGAGCGGGCCATCGAGGCCGACTCCCACCAGCGGTGCGCAGCCGCTCGCCCCGAGATCGATCTCGCGATGTCGCACCGCTCACTCGCGTCCCTCCTGCTGGACCACCACGCGCGAGGAGCGATCCCCGAGCGCATCGTGCATAACGATGCCAAGGTCTCGAACGTGCTCTTCGACGCAAGCACGAGAGAGGCGCTCTGCGTCGTCGATCTCGACACGGTGATGCCGGGGCTCGCGCTCTACGATTTCGGCGACATGGCCCGCTCGATGGTGACGTTCGCCGCTGAAGATGAGACCGATCTGACGCTGGTCACCGTGCAGCTCGACATGTTCGAGGCGATTGCTCGCGGATATCTGGACGGCGCGGGTGCCCTCCTTTCCTCCGCTGAACGTGGTCTCCTCGTGGCGGCCGCGCGCGTGATCACGTATGAGCAGGGCCTGCGATTCCTCACGGACTTTCTGAGCGGCGACCACTACTACCGCACCGATCGGCCCGCGCACAACCTCGACCGGTGTCGCACGCAATTCGCGTTGCTCGAGGGACTCACGCGCGCCGAGCCGGAGCTCGACCGGCACCTAGCCAGACTCTGACTGGGGCGCTCGGAACATCGCCCTCAGGATACGAAGCAGCACCAGCCCGCTCCCTGTCAGCACGGCCAGGAAGACCAATCCCGTCGCGTGCCGTCCGTAGACGAAGCTGCCCACACCGAAGAGCGCGGCGTACACGAACACGCACCCGGCAGTCCAGGCGAGCAGCAGCTGCGGCAGACTGTCGGGAGACGGACCAAGTCCCGCCTCGGCGCGAATTCCTCTCCAGCCAGGTCCGGCGGGCCGCACCGCCCGATAGAACCGAACGAGCGTGGCGTGGTCGGTTGGAGCGGTCACGAAGGTGACGACAACCCAGACGATGGTCGTCGCGGCCACCGTCAGCAACAGCGCGACGTGCGGCGAGACCCCTCCCCCGCTTTTCCCCGCCACGAACAGTCCCACCGAGATGAGGAACGAGCTCGCCATCGCCGCGATCTCGCTCCAGGCGTTGATCCGCCACCAGTACCACCGCAGCAGGTAGATCAGCCCCGTCCCGGCCCCGATTGACATGAGCAGCTCGAAGCTTTGTCGTGCGGAATCGAGCACCAGCGTGACGAGCGCGGCCACGAGCATCAGCGCCGCGGTGACGAGGCGGCCGACGAGCACGTAGTGCTTTTCGCCGGCGTCCTGCCTGACGAGCCGCCGGTACACGTCATGGACGAGGTACGACGTCCCCCAGTTCAGGTGGGTCGACATCGTCGAGATGTAGGCGGCGAGCAGCCCGGCCACCATGAATCCAAGGACACCGTGCGGGAGAAACCGCAGCATCGCCGGGTAGGCCATGTCGTGGCCCACGAGCTCGGGGTCGACGTGCGGAAACGTGCGGGCGATGTCGGAGAGCTCGGGATAGACGAGCATCGACGCCAGCGCGACGATGATCCACGGCCATGGGCGCACCGCGTAGTGCGCGACGTTGAAGAGCAGCGTTCCCGCGAGCGCATCGTTCTCGCTGCGCGCCGCGAGCATCCGCTGCGCGATGTAGCTCCCGCCCCCGGGCTCGGCGCCCGGGTACCACACGGACCACCACTGCACGGTGAGCGGGATGACCAGGACCGTGAGCGCGAGGGGCCAGTCGCCGAAGTCGGGGACGAGCGCGAGCGTGGCCGGGTCGATTCGCTCGATGAGTCCGGCGAGTCCTCCGACCTCCGGCTGTTTGAGAGCGAAGTACGCCGCGACGATGGCGCCGGCCATGGCGATCCCGAACTGGATGAAGTCGGTGACCATGACGCCCCACAGCCCGGACGTCGCCGCGAAGGCAACGTTCAACACGCCGCAGATGAGCAGCGTCTGTCCGAGCGGCCAACCGAGAAGCACGTTGGCGATCTTGGCGGCGGCCAGATTCACCGTCGCCATGATGACGGCATTGAAGAAGAGCCCGAGATAGACGGCGCGAAACCCGCGCAGGAAAGTGGCCGCGCGCCCGGTGTAACGAATCTCGTAGAACTCGAGATCGGTGAGAACGCGCGATCGACGCCAGAGACGCGCGTAGAAGAAGACCGTCGCCAGCCCGGTGAGGAGAAACGCCCACCACGCCCAGTTGTTCGCGACGCCGCGCTCGCGCACGAGGTTGGTGACCAGATTGGGCGTATCAGTGCTGAACGTCGTCGCCACCATCGACACCCCGATCAGCCACCACGGGGCGGCGCGACCCGACGTGAAGAACTCCGTCGTGCTCGAGCCGCCGCGCCGGGCGAGAACCACCGCCGGTATGAAGGAGACCACGACCGACAGTAGGACGATGAGCGCGTCGATGGCGTTGAGTTGCATGGAGGCGTGACCGATGACGTTAGAGAGCTTTTGACATGCCGACGGTCGCGGGCATTATTCCCGTACTTAGCGCTGCGCGCAACGACCAACCAGCCGGCCTCGGGCCGAGGAGCAGTCCATGACCTCGCAACCAGATCGTCGTGACTTTCTCAGGGCCGCGGCGCTCGCGGGCGTCGGCCTGGGACTCGGCGGGTGTCGCACCGGTGGCGCGACGGTCGAGGGTGATATCAGCGCAACGCCGCTGGCATCGCCTACGACCGCGCTGTTCGCTGCCCCACCGCTCGATCGCGTGCGCGTGGGATTCGTCGGTGTCGGCCATCAGGGCTCGAGCCACGTCACGAACTTCCTGAAGATCGATGGCGTGGACGTGGTCGCGATCTGCGACGTGACCCCGGAGAATCTCGCCCGATCGCAGAAGGCGGTCACCGATGCGGGCCGTCCGCTTCCAAAGGGCTACGGTGAACGCGGACTGCGCGACTTCGAGCGGATGATCGGCCAGGAGCGCCTCGACCTCGTGTTCACGGCGACCCCGTGGGAGTGGCACGCTCCGGTGATGCTGGCCGCCATGCGCGCTGGCGTGCACGCGGCCACGGAAGTGCCGATGGCCGTGACGCTCGATGAGTGCTGGGAGCTGGTCGAGACCGCGGAGCGAACGCGGCGGCACTGCATCATGATGGAGAACTGCTGTTACGACCGCGCCGAGCTGATGATTCTGAACATGGTCCGACACGGCGTGTTCGGAGAGCTGCTGCACGCCGAGTGCGGGTACCTCCACGACTTGCGCCAGCTCAAGCTCTCGGACTTCTACTACGATCGCTGGCGGGTGAAGCACTCGATCCGGCGCAACGGCGACCTGTATCCCACGCATGGCATCGGCCCGGTTGCCCAATGGCTGGACATCAACCGTGGCAACCAGTTCGACCACCTGGTGTCGATGGCCACCAAATCTCGCGGACTCAACCTCTGGGCGGCAGCGGCGCTCGGCCCCGACAGCCCCGAGGCGCGGCAGCGGTACGCGTTAGGCGATGTCGTGACCACGCTCATCCGAACGAAGCGCGGAGAGACGATCGAGATCACCCACGACACCAGCTCGCCACGGCCGTACAGCCGGAACATCGTGCTCCAGGGAACGCGCGGGCTCGTGCGAAAGTATCCGGAGCAGCGGATCTACATCGAGGGTCGGAGCCCCCAGCACGATCGCTGGGAAGATCTGGAGGCCTACCGGGCACAGTACGATCACCCGCTCTGGACGGGACTCGATGCGCGCGCCGCCGGCGCCGGCCACGGCGGCATGGACTACATCGAGGACTTTCGACTCGTGCAATCCCTCCGCCAGGGCGCACCCATGGACTTCGATGTGTACGATGGCGCGGCATGGACGGCGGTGATCATGATGAGCGAGCAGTCGATCGCGAGCCGCAGTCGCTCGGTCGACTTCCCCGATTTCACTCGCGGCGCCTGGAAGTCACGCCCGGCGCTCGGGATCATCGACGCCGATGGTCGGATGACGCCGGGCCAAGGGCCAGGGGCCAAGGGCCAGGGGGAGGGGCAGGCGTCAAACGCGGCTCCGTGACCCTTGACCCCACCGTGGCCCCTGGCCTTGGCCCCTGGCCTTGGCCCCTGGCCCGGTCACTCCTCTTTCGCCAGCGTGTCCAGCCTTGCCAGCGCCTCGTCCCGAGCCTCATCGGCTCCGAGGCGGACGAAGAGGTCAACGCATGCACGCAGGTCTTCGCGCGCGAGAGCGAGATCGCCCGTCGCCAGCGACGCATCGGCGCGCGCACGCAGGCACTCGGCCTCGATGAGCATGTGCCCGTGCTCGCGCGCCAGCGCCACCGCGCGCTCGAGCGTCTCGCGAGCGGGAGCGAGGTCGCCGCGCCGCGTACACGCGACCCCGGCCACGCGCAGGGCATCCGCCTCCCGAATGGGATCGCCCGCTTCGCCGAGCTCGCGCGCGGCGATGCGCGCCGTCGCCTCGGCCATCAAGGTGTCGTCGCGGCGCAGCTGCACCTCGGCGCGTCCAACGCGCGCCATCGCCGCGAGCGCGGGCGTTCCAGCGTCGTGCGCGTACTCGATCGCGCGCTGCTCGCACTCGTCCGCCCGGTCGAGGTCGCCCTGCTCGCGAAGCGTGATCGCCAGATTGTGATAGCTCTCCGCGAGCCCGCGAGGGCTTCCCAGGCGCTGATACGCGGGTAGCGCGCGCGCATAGAGCGCGATCGCGGCCTCGCGCCGACCGCGCACGTGGGCGATGGCAGCGAGGTTGTTGTTGGCGCGCGCGACGAGCAGCTCATCGCCATCGAGCAACGCCAGCTGCGCTGCGCGATCGAAGCTCGACTCCGCGTCATCGAGCGCGCCAAGCTCCGTATTCGCGACGCCGAGGAGATTGAGCGCCCGTCGAACCTGCGCGCGATCCCCGCTCCGCTCGATCCCGCCGAGCGTCTCGCCGAGCAATGCCTGCGCGTCGCGCGGGTTCCCGGTGCGCAGGTGAGCCTCGGCCCACGCCGTCGCCAACGCGGGCTGTTGGCGCGCCTCGCTCGCGTGCGACGCGAGCATCGCGCGCACCTCGGCCCACGACCCCGCGGCCGAAAGTCGGCTCACGAGTCCGTGAATGTCGTCGGAGGCTGGGCCAGCGATCATCGAGGCGAAATGGACTCAGTACGCCAGCGCGTGGTTCGTAAAGCCGAAGATGTCGGCCTCCACCTCGTCGATCTCGAGATGCCGGATGGAGCCGAGCGGGAACCATGGCTGGGTGGCCGTCTCCTGCCTCCAGATGTTGAACGTCCCCTCGAGAGAGAGGTCCACATCGTCCTCATCTCCATCCTCGTCGAAATCGTGATCGGCGTTCTCGTACCGGATCTTGAGCCGCGCCGGGCGCAGCGTGTGAAAGCGAAGGCCCGACGGCTGAAAGTCGAAGATCAGGTCGGTGCCGCCGGTCATCGTGATGGTAATGCGGATCGAGTCGTCAGCGGCAAACGCGGAGCCGTCAGGGCGCCGTGAGAGCGCGCCCGCCTCCACGCGGAACCGGAGGAACTCGGAGGAGTCCGATTCGCCGGGGCGCGGACGAAAGAAGATTGTCGCTTCCCTGTCCTCGCGCGTCTTCGCCATGAATGACACCGTCTGCGTGACGAGCGGTGGCGCGTCCGGTGCCAGCTTGATGAAGCGCAGCTCATCGGTCTGCTTCCCCGCCGGCGCGGTGGAATCGCCGCACGACGCGAGCGCTGCGGTGAAGGGAATCAGGGCGAGCGACCTCCGAATGCGACTCAACATGTCAGACCTCAGTGTCGTTGGTATCGTCGCCGCGCCCGTCGAGCAGACGCAGCAGGCGAGGACGGGAAATGCCGAGGCGGCGCGATGCTTCACTCTTGTTTCCCGCGCAGCGGTCGACCATGGCAACGGCGGCGGCACGCGTGATCTCGGCGATCGTCGCTGGAAATGGAATCGGTCCCTCGCGCACGGCCGTCGGCAGCGGCGCCGGAATGACGTCCGATGAATCGAGCGCATCGCCGCGATGCAGCAGGACCGCACGCTCGATCACGTTGCGCAGCTCGCGAACGTTCCCCGCCCACGGATGCGTCATCAGCGCTCGCTCGGCGGCGGGGGTCAGCCGGGGTTGGGGAAGGCCATATTCCCTGGAGAACCGCGACAGGAACGCGCGTGCGAGTGGAACAATGTCCTCGCGCCGATCGCGCAGCGGTGGAAGCGAGAGCGGCACCACGTTGAGCCGATAGAACAAATCCTCGCGGAATTCGCGGCGGCTCACCGCGGTCGCGAGATCGACGTGCGTCGCCGCAATGATCCTCACGTCGACCGGGATCGTTCGCGTCCCGCCAACCCGACGAATCGCGCGCTCCTCGAGGGCTCGAAGGAGCTTGCCTTGAAGGGTGATCGGGAGATGACCGATCTCGTCGAGGAACAACGTCCCGCCGCTCGCGACCTCGAAGAGTCCCGGCTTCGTGGTCGTTGCGTCAGTGAACGCGCCCTTTTCGTGGCCGAAGAGCTCGCTCTCGAGGAGGTTCTCGGGAATCGCCGCGCAATTCACGTCGACGAACGGGGCATCGCGCCGCGGCCCATTGTAGTGAATCGCGCGTGCGAGCAGCTCCTTCCCCGTTCCGGTTTCGCCGGTGATGAGCAGCGTGGCCGTGGCGTGCGGGATCACGCGCGCCGCGCGCTCCAGCGCCTCTCTCAGCGCCCTGCTCTCCCCGAGAATCCCTTCGAACTGGTACTTCGATGCCTCGTGCGCCACGAACTCGCCGCGCGACCGCGCACTGCGCAGTCGCTCCGCGCGCTCCGTGAGCCACGAACGCAGCAGCGGCTGGTCCTGCGGCAGCGCGAACAGCTCGGCGGCGCCGGCACGAACGACCGCCGCCGCGAGATGGTGGCTCGGAAGCGCTCCCACCGCCGCGACCTCACCGCCCGACGGCGCGATCTCGAGAAAGACTCGCTCGAGACGCTCCTCCGCGCCGCCGGCCGACACCAGGCCAACCGCATCGCGCAATCGATGCAGCTCGGCCGGCCCGCTCGCCATAACGAGCGACAGGCCACACGACTCCGCGAGCGAAGCCCACATGGCAGAGAAGGAATCGGTGAGAGAGAGAACGTTGAGCGCTGGCACGGGCATGGCGGCGAGGGGAGGAAGCCCCCCGCCGCTATGTGAAGGTCAGAAGTCGGGATCAGTCATCGCGGTGTCCATCGCGGTCGTCATCATGATACACCTCGAACGAGGCGCTGATGTTCGAAGAGATCTGGCTTTGCGCGTCGCCGCTCGACGGATTGATGAGGACGCCGTTCGCGCGGAACCAGCTCGATACGTCCACATTCACCGTCACGTTCATTCCGCCTCGATCGACATTGAGGGGCGGCTCGAACTCGAGCTCGACCTCGGCCTCCACCGAGCTCGTGAAGACGAAAGGTTGTCCGTTGTACGTGCCTTCGATGCGGACACTCTTGGCGCGCGGGAACGTTGGGTTGGCGGCGAAAAACGCGGCTGCCCCGACGTCACCATCTTCGACCGCGTCCATCTCGAGCTCGACTTGATGATAAGACCCCATGGGGATCGACGCGGAGAAGGCTGTGTTGACACCCCCGCTCAGGGGAAGATCGACTATCACCGGAGCGAGACGAATCTCGGGGCACTCGTTCCCCGGGCCCGAGCTATCGCAGTCCTGGGCACCCGCGGGCTCGAGCTCGATCTCGCCGAGGACGAGTTGCACTCGCGTCAGCACGAGCGTGTTGGTGCCGTCGCCGATGGTGACGGCCGGGTGGAAACCAGTCACGTTAGCGGCGGCGGCGGTACTCGCGTTCGCAGCGAACGACAGGGACATTGCCTGGCTATTGGGGCCGGACGCATCGCTGCATGCGGCGAGCGCAACGATCGCGAGCGGAAAGAGGATTTCGTGTTTCACGGGGTGCTCCAGTTCAGTCGGGTGGTTACCGCGATCGGTTCTCGTTCGCGGCGTCCCCCTTCAGGGCATGTGATACGCCACTCATCCACTCGTCGGCTCCAGCAGTGCAAGCCATTGCCACCTAAATGTTTACGGGATGACGTGCAGTCCGGCGCCGATCCTCTCCATCGGACGAAACGTCGCAACCCTGGAATGTTTCGTTACGCCCTGCACCCTAACGGAAACCGCCCGGCCCACCTCCCTCGTTGGAAGGAACAGGGACGACCGCATTTTTTCGATCGGGAAACCGCATCGTCGGGCGTGCGGGATGACCGGACACGGCGCCACTCACCCATCACGATTGCAGGCCCGTCGCCCTGACGACCCGAGGACCATGGCTCCCATCCCCCAGCACCTTCAACGTGCCGCGCTTCTCCAGGCCAATCGCGCCGTCATCCAGCGGGTCCGCGATGCCGTCTCCACACTGTCTCCGAGCGATTTGATGCGTCAGCCACCGGGCGGCGGGTGGAGCGTCTCACAAGTGCTGGAGCACCTCATCGTCTCGGCCGACTCGTATCTCGAAACGCTGCGTCCGATCGTGGCGGCGAAGAACGGCCATGCAGTCACGCCGGAGACGATGTGGAAGCCGTCGCTCATGGGCGGCCTGCTGGTGAACGCCTTCAGAAGTCCTCGAAAGCGCCGCGCACCGAAGATCTATCGACCGGGCCCATCGCCGCGCTCAGGCGCGCTCGAGGAGTTCGTGGCACGTCATGAGGAGCTCGGCCGTCTCATCGCCGCGGCCGGCGACAAGGAGTGGCGGCGGGTCCGGCTACGCTCGCCAGTCACCGCGCTGATTCGCATGAACCTCGGGGACGCCTTCGCGGTTCTGGTCACGCATGCCGAGCGGCATGCAGGACAGATCGAGAGGACGTCGAGGTAGGTTGAGGTCGGCGAGGAGCCAGGTCGTCAAGGTCGTCAAGGTCGTCCAGGTTGTCGAGCCAACCTGAAGCGGCTCGATGAAGTCACCTCGATCACCTCGACTACCTCGACGACCTTGACTACCTCGCTTTCAGGCCCCTCGCGATGTGCGCCGTCCGGTACATCGCCGTCCCTAACGAGCCGACGGCGATCGCGGCGACGGCGAAGCCGAGCAGGGCGCCGGGTTGCCAGCCGCTACGTGTGGAAACGGTCGTATCGAGCAGCGCGGCCAGGGCAAGCAGCACCAGGCGCTCTGCTCGCTGCATGATGCCGCCCTTGCAGCTCACGCCGAGCGCCTCGCCTTTGGCTCGCGTGTAGCTCACGAGCATCGAGCCGCCCAACGCCAGCACCGTCGCCAGCGCCATCCATGGCGTGTGCGCGAGCCGGAGTGCGAGGCCGGTATAGGCGAACGTCTCCGCGAATCGGTCGAGCGTCGAGTCCAGAAACTCGCCGTATGTGTTGACCAGTCCGCGTGCGCGCGCGATGCGGCCGTCGAAAATGTCGGCAGCACCGCCGAGCAGCACGAGCCATCCCGCCAGCGCGAAATCGCCCGTCGCGAACGCAACGCCGGCGCCGAGGCCGAGGAATGCGCCGAGAAAGTTGAACACGTCCGGCGAGAGCCCCATCCGCACGAAGCCGCGCTCCATGGGACCGATCACCCACATGATCCAGTCGCGGATCCAGTGCCCCAGCAGAATCGTCTTGGGACGCCGAGCGACCTCGGGGTCGAGGGGCCGACCGCGAGATACGACGGCATACACGGGCAACGTGAGAAGCAGAAGACCGACGAGAGCTAACGAGATGGTCTGATTCATGTGAAGGGAACGAAGTTCAACCCATGGCCCCCGGTTTTCCTGGCCCTTGGCCCTTGACCCTTGACCCTTGCACCTGTGGTCTGGTCTTCACGTATTCGATGACCTTGGGCCAGAGAAATATCAGCGGCCAGCGGCGCTCGCGCTCCGTGAGCTCAATGGTGCGGCCGCTGCGACGTGCGATCTTCTGCACGATGTAGTCGAGCCATCCCTCATAGAGCGCGACGTACTTGAGCCACCGCGCGGTCGCTCGCGCCTTGCTCTTCAGAAACCAGAGCCGGCTCGCGCTCCGCTTGAGAGGCCCCGCGGGCGCTGTCAAGCGGTAGACATTCCCCTCCTGGGACACTATCCTTGATTCCACAAGCCATTGCAGCAGAGTGTCATAGACCGGTAGCACGACCTCTCGCTGTGCCGCGATTAACGCGGCGATACGCTCACCACCTTCCGGGCGGATTTCCGCGGCGAACGACGTTTCCAGCAGTCGGCGGCAGTACGATTCCGAATTGAAAACCGAAGGGAGATAGGGACGGCTCCAGTCGATCGTGCCCAACCGCGCGTCGAGAAGCGCTTCGAGCGTTTCCTGGCGCGAGCGCCCATCGCGCGTCCAGACGAGCTGTACATGCTGGAAGAGACGGCCACGAGTGAAGTGATCCGGGGCTCGCGGACCGCACAGGCGGCGGAAATCGCGCATGGACAGGATCGCGCATTTCGCTCGAAGGGTTCGATCGGATTGAGCGAGGGTGAGCGCGATGACGTTTGGCGGCAACACCCGGGCGAGCGCGGTCGCCGTGGCGGCGCTGTATCGCGGTCGGACGGTCTTGCTGAGTGACGCGAACGCGTCGGAGTAGCGGTCGACGATGACGAAAAAGTCGTGCGCGCTCTCGGGGCGCGCGTCGGACCGGTGGACGTGGGAGCCGTAGTGGATGATGGCCGCCGTCGTGGGACCGAACGCGCGCGCGAGGAAGGAGGCGAGCGCCAACGTGTCCGCTGACGGTGGAAGGTCCACACCGCGAAGCAGCGCGGCGCGGACCGCGGGAGAGTCAGGCGGCCGGAGCGGCACCGGCGGTATCTGAGACTGACGTCCCCCGCATGACGGCGAGGGTTTCGATCATTCGACTCCGCAGCTCCTCGATGAACCCATCGAGGTCCGTCGAGGGCGGGGTGAATGGGCCGAGGATGCGCACGGAGCATGTGGCGCCGGCAAAGCCGGTGGCGGCGTCGAAGGTCGTGCGTGCGTGCCAGAGCCCGTCGGCGACGATGCAGTACACCGGGCGCTTCGCGCGTTCGAGCACGATGCGCAAGCCGGTGCGCATGAAGGGGCCGATCTGGCCATCGCGGGTGCGGTGGCCTTCGGCGAAGATGATCATGGAGTTCTCGCCGCGAGCGGTCGCATCGGCCGCCTCGGCGATCGCGGGAAGCTCGGTCCGCAGATTTTCTCGCTTCTGCGTGACTATCGGATAGCGGAGGAGCCGAACCAGGGTCGCGATGCCGGGCACGCCCCGGCTATAGCGATCCCGCGTGGGAATGATAGGATAGGGTCCGGCAGTGAGCAGGACGCCAACCGGGATGTCCATGACGGACTGGTGGTTCATGACCACCACCACGCTTTCACGAGGGATCTCGCCGTTCACCACGAGACGCATGCCTCCGAGAATGCGGGCAAGGCCGGTGGTGACGATGGCGTGCAGACGAAGCCACGCGCGGCGAATTCGCAGGCTGTGACGGGGGAAGAGCTTGAGGAGCGGGAGGATGACGAGTCGCTGCCCCGCCGCGATGACAATGAGCAGGTGCAGTCCGAAGGCGAAGAGAAACAGCAGGCTCCGCGCGGCACGGTAGGCTCGTGTCGTTCGTGAGGTGGGTGCCGGATTCACGGCGGATGAGCTCGCCGCTGCGGCGCCGATTGTGTCGGAGCTGAGGGTATTCACTGGGAGATCACCACATGGCAACACGAGTCGAAGCGCCGGCGAGTAGCAACGTCCTGGACTACGACTATAGCAGTTTCTTTTACTCGTCGAGCGACGACCCGTTCGCGATTCTCGAGCCGTACAATGAATGGTACAACCGGGCGACGCGGCAGGGCTACTACCTGTTCGCGCAGCCGATGTCGACGCCGCCCGCGGCGCGCATCTCGCTCGAGGAGCAGCTGCACAACCGAAAGGTGCCGCTGCTCAACCTGTCCTCGTACAACTATCTCGGGCTGTCGTATCGGCCCGAGGTGATCGAAGCGGCGAAGCGCGCGCTCGACAAGTATGGCCTTGGCGCCGCCGGCTCGCCGATCCTCTCGGGCACGATGGATATTCACGTCGAGCTCGAGCAAGCGATCGCCAGGTTCAAGGGGAAGGAAGCGGCGATGGTCTTCCCGACGGGGTACAGCACGAACGTCGGGATGATCTCGGGGCTCATGCGCCCGGGGGACTGGATCATCGCCGACCAGAACTCGCACGCGTCGATCGTCGACGGCGCGATTCTGTCGAAGGCGAACGTCCGCTTCTTCCGCCACAACAACGTCGCCGACCTCGAGAAGAAGCTGCGGCAGACGACGGGCAAGAAGCTGGTGGCGGTCGAGGGGATCTACTCCATGGACGGTGACGTCTGTCCCCTGCCCGACATCGTGGACGTCTGCAAGCGGTACGGTGCACGCATCCTCCTGGACGAGGCGCATTCCTGCTTCGTCTACGGACCTAACGGGCGCGGCGTGGCCGAGCATTACGGCCTCGACGAGGAGATCGACATTCACATCGGCACGTTCTCCAAGGCGCTCGGCGGCCAGGGCGGCTACGTCGCCAGCTCCAGAGGCCTGTACAACTACCTGAAGGGCTTTGCCCGCTCGCGCGTGTTCTCCTGCTCGCTCTCGCCGGTGGTCGCGGCGGGCGTGCTCGAGTCGCTGAAGCTCGCGCAGCAGGAGCCTCAGCTCCGGGAGACGCTGTGGAAGAACGTGGCGCACATCCGAAAGCGGCTCGATGCGGAAGGCGTCGACGTCGGTGATTCCACCTCCCAGATTTTCCCGGTGATGATCCGCAACGACCGACGCGTGTTCGAGATCGGGCACAAACTGCTGCGCGCCGGGTTGTATCTCCAACCGATCATCTATCCCGCGGTCGCCAAGCACCGGTCACGGTTCCGCGTCTCGGTCTCGGCCTCGCACACCTTCGAGCAGCTGGACGAGGGCGTGTCAATCCTCGCCCGCGTACTTCGTGAAGAGGGCATCATTCTATGAGCGACAACGGGTTCGTTCAGTACCACTATCGTGACGCCATTGGCGGGTTCTTCGAGTTCCCCACGGAGAACGCGCGAGCGCTGCTTCCGCAGGACCTGCAGCCGATCGAGCCGCATCACGGATCGAGCGTGCTCTCGGTGATGGCGTTCGACTTTCACGACAGTCCGGTGGGCTCGTACGGGGAGCTCATCCTGTCGATCCTCACCGCGCCACGCGTCGAGCACGGACAGCCGTGGCCACGATCGGCGTTCTTCCCCTTCCGCCTGGCGACGACGACGCGCGAATCTCGCGAGCACGCGATCGAGCGCTGGCATCTCCCGCACTACATGAAGGACATCGACCTGCGGTGGGATCGCGGCGACGGGCACGTCACGATTCACGCGACGGAGCGCGGGCAGCCGATCGTGGACATGACGGTGACGGAATTCGAGTGGTCGGAGGTCGAGCATCGCTATCAGGCGTTCATGCACGACGACGAGGGCTTCTACTCGTCGACGATCGTGATGAAGGGGCTGTTCTCCGAGAACGAAGAGGAGAAGGGCGGAATCGTCATCCACACGCAGGCGATGACCGAGCTCCTCGAGGACTGGGAGCTGACGACGACGCCGTTCCGCGAGCTGTGGATGAAGAACGGGGTGCAGACGTTCCATCCGTTGCAGCAGCTCGCGTCGTACGCTCGCCGGTAGGATAACGGCAAAGATGACAGAGTTCAGAATACAGAATTCAGAGTTCAGATACCGTACTCGGCGAAATGTCTGAACTCTGAATTCTGTATTCTGAACTCTGTCATCTTTGCCGTTTCGCTACCTCGATAATGCCCCATAAGGTCTGCGTCATCGTCAACCCCGCCTCTGGAAGGGGGTCCGGCGCGCGCGCGCTTCCCGCGATCCGGAGCGCGTTCGCCGCGGTCGGCGTGTCGGAGGTGCGCCTGACGAGTGCCAAGGGGGATGAAGCGGCACAAGCTCGTCGGGCGCTCGACGAGGGATTCGAGACGATCGTCGCGTGCGGGGGGGACGGCACCTGGAGCAACGTCGCGAATGCGATTCTCGGCGCCGGAGCCGGCCACCAGGCGCGGCTGGCGCTGGTGGGGACGGGGACCGGCAATGACTTCGCGAAAACCGTCGGCGCACCCGCGCGGGACTTCGCCGCGACCGCACGCCTGGCGGTGAACGGTGCCGAGAAACCCGTCGACGTCGGGAAAGTCCAAGGGAAGTACTTCCTCAACGTCACCGGATTCGGATTCGACATCGCAGTGCTCGAGGACATCGAGCATATCTCCTGGTTGAAGGGCGACATGCTCTACCTCTACTCCGCCCTTCGACAGCTCTTCCGGTATCCGGGAGTCGAGCTCTCGATCACCACCGCTCGACGGCAGCGTGACCGTCGGCGACACCTGATGCTGATCATCGCCAACGCGCGTAACTTCGGCGGCTCATTCAAGATCGCTCCGGCCGCGTCGCTCACCGACGGGAAGCTCGACGCCATCTCCATCCTCGATGCCGCGCCCCTCGCGCGGATGCGGCTCTTCGCGGCCGCCACCAAGGGGACGCACGTCATGGCGCCCGAGGTACTCGTCGAGCAGAGTGCGGCCTTCACACTCGAGTTTGATTCGCCACCCGCATTCGAGACCGACGGGGAATACAATCGCGCGAGCGAGCGCGTCATCCAGGTAGACTGTGTTCCCAACGCGCTGCGTATCGTAGCGCCGTAGTCGAATGCGCAATACGGAATGCGGGGACGAATGAAAGGCCGCGGGCTCTCATACGGAATCCGCATTCCGCATCCCGCATGCGGCGCTCTCTCTGGATGAAAGCGCTCACCTTCGCCGCGCCCATCCCCACCTATCTCGCGACGCTTCTCGCGGGCAAGATCCACCATTCCTTGTACGTCGGCCCGCACGCGTGCACGCGTTTCGCCGACATCGAGGTGCCGCCGCTGCCCGGCGATAGTTGGGTTCGCGTACGCACGCGCATGGGCGGCATCTGCGGAAGCGACCTCAACGTCATCACGCTGAAGGCGTCACCCTCGACGTCGCCGTTCTCCTCCTTCCCGTTCGTGATCGGTCACGAGAACGTCGGCGAAATCGCCGAGGTGGGACGCGCCGTTCGCGGCGTGCGCGTCGGCGATCGGGTCGTCGTCAACCCGCTCCTCTGCTGTGAGCCGCGCGGGGTGACCCCGCCGTGCGATGCGTGTGCCGCCGGCGAGCATTCGCGATGCGCTCACTACACCGACGGCGCGCTCCCTCCCGGGATGCTCATTGGAACCACGCGCGGAGTGGGTGGAAGCTGGGGGGAGATGTTCGTCGCGCATGCATCCCAGCTCGTTCAGGTGCCTGACGGCGTAAGCGACGAAGCGGCTGTTCTCATCGAGCCGTTCGCCTGCTCCGTTCACGCGGTGCGGTTGGCAATGCCCACGGCGCGTGAACGCGTGTTGGTGATCGGCGCTGGATCGATCGGGCTCCTCACCATTGCCGCGCTCGAGGCGATCGTCCCGTCCTGCGACATCACCGTGCTCGCCAGACACCCGTTCCAGGCGGAGCATGCCATGCGTCTGGGGGCCGATCGTGTCGTGTACGCGCGTGGTGACTACCTTCTCGAGCTCGCCGAGGCGGGGCGAGGGCGGCTGCTGAAGCCGATCATTGGCAGACCGGTCGGCGTCGGAGGGTTCGACCGCACCTTCATCTGCATTGGCGGCGCCCGGGCGACGGATGACGCCATGCGTGTCACTCGCGCCGGCGGGACACTCGTTCTGATGGGAAACGCGTCGCGTCTGGACGGCGTCGACTGGACGCCGATCTGGCTCAAGGAGCTGACGCTCCGGGGCTCGTTATGCTACGGCGATCACTCGCACGCGTCGCCGCCGGTGAATGCCTTTCGAGAGGCCGCCGATCTCGTCGTCTCACGCGGCGCGATGCTCGAGCCACTGGTGACGCACGTCTTCCCGCTCGCGAACTATCGGCCGGCTCTCGCTGCGGCGATGGACAAGCGCGGCTCGGGGAGCGTCAAGGTCGCCTTCAGGCCGTAGGGTTCTCCGGAGCCGCGGGCGCGGGTTCGACGGGTTTCGGCGCGTCGGCGCGCCGTGATCGGCTGCCCTTTCCATTCCCACCGGCGTGCTCGATCTGCGTCGTGAGCTGCCGCTCGATCGCGTCGGCGTCCAGCGGCTTCATCATGTCGGCGAGCTCGGCGTCTTCGGCGAGCTTGTGCCCCAGACGCGGATAGAGACCGGCGACGAGCTGGAGCGCTTTCGTCACCTCCTCCTCCGCTCGCAGCAGCACCTGAAGCGTGATCTCCTCCCGAAGCTCGGCGATGCTCGACTCCCGGCGCTGCGCCATCAGGACGAAGATCGCGAGAAAGATCGCCTCCAGCGAGACGACCATCGTCAACAGACCAAACGGGAAGGGATCGAACGGGACGAGCCGTGGCAGCAGCCCGGTGTTCCACAGGATCCAGCTGAGAAACCAGAGTGCGTGGAACGCGAGGAAATAGCCGGAGCTCGCGATGCGCGTTAGGCGGTCGGCGGCCGTCTCGAGGGCGGAGCGTCTGGCGGCGTGGCGAGACTTCAGCGCGTGCACGGCGCGAGCCGTGCCGACGGCGCGCTGCCGGCGGTCGGGGGAATGCTGACGATCCGGGGAACGTCGGTCCGGCATAGTGATCGCCTCGGTGTGCGCGGATCGCCAAAGGCGCGAGCCGCATGCCAAGCGCTCGCGCGCCCGGACGGAAATCGGAACGAATTATGCGAATCCCTGGGGCCTGCGCCGGCTAATCGGCGCTACGCCCCGGAGATGCTCGTGATCAGGACAAGTGAGTTCAGCACCATCGCCGTACTCGTCGCAGCAACGGCCGCCATCGTCGCGATTCAGCAACATCGGGTGCGCGAGCGCCGCCTTCCATCGCCACCAGCTATCGAGGCAGAGTCGGTGGCTCCGACAACCGACAGCCGCCTCGGGACCGCGACGGGCGTCGATCTCGCCATCACGTCGCGGCCCGCGGCTGAAGCGCGCTAGTTCTTCTTCAAATTCCCTTCGAACTCGGCGCCACCACTCCCGGCTGACCCGAATTTGGGGGAAGTGACTCGACCCGTCGTGGTATGCGGCGGGTTTTCTTCATCGTGGTGCTTCCGTTCCGGCTCTTTCTTCCCTTCCGGCTTCGCCTCGCGCGCGCGACGCTCGATGTCGGAATCCGCCGCTTCGCGGCGCGCTCGCTCATGGTTCTCCTCGAGCTCGTCGAGCAGCTCTTCGCGCTCGGCGGCACCGTCGGGATTGGTTTTGTCGGTCATTTGATGGCTCCCTGAGAGGGTGGCCGCTAAAGGGGCAGAGGCCGTGCCACCATCGGCGTTCAGCGGCGTCCAGGACACTGCGCCGGCCCCTCGCGGCGCGCATCATGCGCGCTGAGGGCACAACAACCACGGCCACCAGTCGCCCGACGATCGATTCTTCCCACCGGAGACCGCCAGTGTCAGACGCCCTAACGCTCGCTCGCGATGTCACGCGCATCGCCACGCTGAACGATCTGCTGCAGCTCGATCACGACGCCGTCGGCGCGTACGGGATCGCCATCGGCGCGACGACCGACGAGGCCCGCCGGGAAACGCTACGTGAGTTCCGGGCCGATCACGAGCGGCACATCGAGGAAATCACGCGACTCATTCAGGATCGCGGCGGAAAGCCGATTCAGAGTCCCCATGTTCCGACGAGCATGTTCAAGCTCGCCGTACAAAAGGCCGGCGCCCTTGGCGGTGAAACCGCGCTGCTGCTCGCCTTCAAGGCCAACGAGCGACAATCGCGCGACAAGTATCGGCGAGAAGCCGAGGCGGCGGACGATCTCGAGGTCGCCGACGTGCTCGCGCGCGCCGCCGACGATGAAATCCGCCACTACGACTGGGCGGGGCGGGCGCTGATCGAGCTCGGCGTATCGCCAGACAGCAACACTGCCCGCGTCGAGCGAGTGCTCGAGATCGGGAACGCACGTCTCGCCGACGTCATGGAAGGAATGGAGCGCGGCGCGATGGCGCTCTTCGAGGGGGTGCGCCGCGGAACGAAGGACAGGCCACTCGGCGTCGCGATCGCGGCCGTGGGAGTCGGGTTGGTCGCCTCTGCGCTGTGGCGTCGCAGGTGAGGTAAAGAGCGGGCCAGGGGCCAGGGGCCAGGGGCCAAGGGTGTGGAAAGGCGCGGCGCCGCTGCGCGGAAGCCGCGCTCATCCGATGAGCAAACGGCTGCGCTCTGCGCAGCCGTTTGCCTTTCAACCCC
>DASTYE010000027.1:0-12848 GCA_035765135.1 Gemmatimonadaceae bacterium
AGCCACGCAAGGGCCTGTTCCCTGTCTCCCATGGCAAGAAAGGCCCCGGCCATGACTGAGGGCTGGACACCGTCGCGCGGGCTCAGCCGAAGAAACTCCTGAGCTGCATGCCGCGCCTGCGCGGTCTGGCCGGAGCGGGTGTAGATGCCAGTGAGAGAGAACCAATACCAATGAGGTTCGAGCTTTGATCGCTGCGTTTCGAGATCGGCGAGCGCCTCGGCGACCATCCCTTTTTCTACGTAAGCAGCCTCGATGATGTGAGCTCGGGGGAAATCAGGGTCCAATTCCAGGACCGAACGAAACTGCTCGATCGCACGGTCATATTGTCTTGCATTGAGCAGAATCACGGCGTGATCGGTTGCGATGATCAACGAAAGCGGGTCGAGCTGTCGTGCTACATCACTCTCCCGAATCGCCTCATCGAAACGACCCCGCCACATCAAATGCTCGGCGTACCAATGATGGGCCGTAGCGTAGTTTGGATTCAGCTCGATAGCTCGCCGATATTCCCGCTCCGCGGTCTGCCAGTCCCAGTCGTGATTCTGGACAATCAACGCGACCGCGGTGTGTGCTTCCGGCAAGCTCTCATCGAGCGCCAGCGCCCTCAGCGCCGACGCGCGGGCGGCCCTCACGAATTCCCTGGGCGGACGCCTACTGTAGCCAGCGAGCAGCGTGTACGAATGGGCAAGCGCCGCGTGCGCGCGCGCATACGACGTGTCCTTCATCGTCGCCTGGCGAAAATACCCGACGGCTCGTTCGAGGTCCGCGGTCGTTCGTTTGGCGAGGAAGAACTGTCCCTTCAAGTACAGGTCGTACGCCTCGAAGTCGTCGGTGGAGCGCGCCGTCTGCGATCCCGCCCCTGCCTCGGGACTGCCGATTCTGGATAGGATCTCGGCGGCGATCTGCTGCGCGATTTCGCCCTGGAGCGTCAGAAGTCCGCTCAGCTCGCGATCGTACTGCCGCGCCCAAATGTGCGTCTGGTCCGTTGCCTGAATGAGCTGAGCCGCAACTCGCAGCCGACTGGCGTCACGCCGCACGCTCCCCTCCAACACGTACTGCACGCCCAGCTCGCGCTCGATCTGGTCCAGCGGGCGATGGTCGTTCTTGTACGTCATCACCGAGGTCCGGGCGATTACGCCAAGGCGTTCCGGATCGCGGGTTCCCAACTGCGCGATCATTTCTTCCGTGAGGCCATCGCTGAGGTACTCGAGTGCGGCATCACCGGTGAGGTTCTGAAAGGGAAGGACGGCGAGCATCACCCTGCCCGCAACAGGTCCTGATGCCCGCGAACGAGACCAGGCAACCCACGCGGCGAGAGCCAAGGCGAGGACGACCGCCATCGTCAGGCCGAGGGCGGGCCAACGCCTGGCGCGCGGCCGCGACAGGGGCGCCAACTCTTCTGCTGTTGGAGTTGTGGGGACCGTCTCGCCCAGCCGGGGTTCCTCTGCCTCGCGCACCGGGGCGATGAAGCAATAGCCCCGCCCGGTGACGGTCTGGATGAAGCGGGGCTGCTCGGGATCGTCCCCGAGGACGTGCCGGATTTTGCGAACTGCGCCGTTGATGCTGTTGTCGGTATCCAGGTAGTGACCCTTCCCCCAGATCCGCTCCGCGATCTGCTCCCTGCTGACCAGCTGTCCTCGACGCTCGGTCAGGAGAAGGAGCATCTCCATGGGAATACGCTCCAGCTTGAGCGGGCGGCCAGAGCGGAGCAGTTGATGCGTTCGCGGATTCAGCTCGAAGTCGTCGCCAAAGCGGATCGATTTCGGGAGCTGCGAGGGATCGGAAGACACGCCACTGCCTCTGTTGACGGTGCATCAGGCGGCAACCGTTCACGCCTGGCGCACCGGCGACTCGAACGTCGTTATGTGCCTCCAAGTGAGAAAGAATAAGAAAACCGACAGGTGTCCGCCATTGCGAGCAGACCCCTCGGGATCATACGGTCGCAGTGTTCCGGACCCCGGGGTCACCATGATTTCCAGGCGAAGCGCTTTGCGGCTCTGCATGGCTTTACCGCTCGCAACGGCTGTGGGTTGCGACGACGCCGGCGAACGGCTGACTGCGGCAGCTGCCACGGACGGATCGTCCCTTCGAGGCCAGGCGCAGTTGAGCGTGTCCGCCACCGTTCTTCACGTCGCGGATGTGGAGCAGCTCTACGCCGCCGTCAACGACGCCGCGAACGAAGGCGCCGCGATCACTCTGGCGCCCGGCAGGTATGTACTCTCGGCGACGAATGCGGCAGGGGTCGGGCGACCCAATGGCGGACGGCTGGAGCTGCAACGCGACATGTCGCTGTACGGCGTCACGGATGAACGATCCGCCGTCGTGATCGATGCGAGCAGCCTTCCGACGTCGTCGTTCAACGTTCCGTTCGGCCGCACCGCGCCGGTCCGGATCGGCCGAGGCAGCAACACGATCGAATGGCTGACCGTCCTGGGGAATCCGGAGGCGGCGGCAGGCATCGCGACGGAGCTTCCGGGCACGCCCAGCACGCGCGTCCGAGTCGCGCATGTCGTCTCCGGCGGAAGCTCCCGCGGCGTTGACGTGAGGAATGTGGGCGCGGCCAGCGGTGCCGGACGGCGGATCGATGCCGAGATCGTCGACAACGAGTTCTTTGGCCCGAGTCGGGTGGTAGGGCTGAGCGAGGGTATTCGGCTGGTCAACTTCGTCGGAGCGAACGGCGCAGCCATCGTCGCGAGCCTGAGCGGCAATCGAACCCATGGTTTTCAGCTGGGCTGCATCGTCGCGAATAATCGATCGAGCAACGCCGTCGTCGAGGTGCGATCGTCGGGTGACCGATTCTTCGCCAATGAGCTCGGGTGCCAGATCGCGGGCGGCCTCAGCCAGGCGCTGACCGGCGTCGCCAACTCGAGCTCCACGATTTTCGAGGCGCGCGGCTCCCAATTCACTGACAACACAGCCGCGTTCGGCGGTCTGGGTTCGGGCGGGATCCGCGTCGACGGCGGCCTCTCGGTCACTCAGGCGAACGTCACGTCATCCAACAGGGTGAGGGTTGCGCTCTGGGGATCGAAGGTCGCGGATAACCTGGGCGTCAATTTCGAAGCGTTCGGCGCACGCCAGGAAGCTCGTTCGGGACTCTCCGGAACAAATAACCAGGTGACGATCGAGCTCCACGGTGTGAGCAAACAGATCGACGTGGCGACGACGGCGAGCGTGCCGACAGATCCCGCCGGCAGCAACACAGTGTCAGTGATCCGGTGACCTCTCTGACGTTGAGGCCCCGTCGGCCCATCGCTCGCCGCGCATAACGACGTTTCGAACCCTGGGGGAATCCATGCTCTCGATGAGACCAGGCAGGACGGCGATGACCGCCGTCATCGCCACGACATTGTGGGGGTGCGCCGACGCCCCGACGCGACCGACAGCCCTGCCGGCCCCTCACCTCGACGCGGTGAAGTTCTGGGACGCTACCGCGAGTACGAGATGGAATGAGCGGGCGAACGTGCTTCTCGCGCTTCGCCAGCCTCCCAACGGGCAGGCGGCGGCAACCCGGGTCCTCACATACCTCTCGCTCGCGCAGTACCGCGCAGTCCTTGCCGCGGAAGCCGGGGAGCAAGCCCCGATGCATCCGTCCATCTCTGGCGCGGTCGGCGGCGCGTCCGCCGTCGTGTTGAGTGGCTTCTTCTCATCCGATGCCAGCGCCATCGAAGCGCAGCTGGACGCGGACCTCGCCGCTCCAGGATGGCCGGGAGAACAGAATGATGACGAGGCCGTCGGCGAAGCGATCGGACGCGCGATCGGGGCCGCGGTGCTCGCGCAGGCGGCGACTGACAATTACAGCGTGGTGCCGACTGGAAGCCCGCCCGTCGGACCGGGTTATTGGACATCCAGCGGAGCGCCGATCGTTCGAGCGCTCCACGGCACTCGGCCGTTCTTTCTCACCTCGGCGAGCCAGCTTCGTCCGCCGCCCCCGCCCGCGTTCGGCTCGCCGGAGTTCCTGGCTGATCTGGCTGAGATACGCGCCCTCTCCGACGGCAGGACGCCGGAACAGCGGGCCATCGCGACACTCTGGAACACGGGGTTCACGAGCACAAGGCTGAACCGCGTCGCCGATTCGCTCATTCGTGCGCACCATCGCACCGAGCGGGAGGCGGCGCGCATTCTCGCCTACGCCAATGCCGCCGCGTTCGACGCCCAGATCGCGTGCTGGGATGCGAAGCTCACCTACTGGTTCATCCGTCCAGCACAGGCCGACGTGGGGATAGTGACTGTCTTTCCGGCTCCCAATCACCCGTCGTACCCATCCGGACATTCGTGCGTGACGGGCGGCCTCATGACGGTTCTGATCGACGCCTTTCCGAGTGAACGGGTGTATCTGGAAGGCGTCATCCGGGAGGCAGGCCTCTCACGAATGTACGCCGGAATCCACTACCGGTTCGACATCACGGCGGGACAAGGAATCGGGAGGGGTGCGGCCGCGCTCGCGTTAGGTGGTGGGCTCGAGTGACCCTGGTCGAATCACCGGGCGAACCCTGTACGCCGATGATCAGTCGGGAAACGGGAAAAGCAACTCGTTGCCGTCCGGATCGTGGATCTGGATTGAGTCGTAGCCCCACCACGTCTTGTTGTTAGGCACAGAGCGCTCGGCGAGCTCTCGGCGGAACGCCTCAAGCCCCTCCGCGGTGAGCTCGACGAACAACCGCGCCTTGTCTTTGCGCGCGGCCTCCTGGCACAGGATGATCTCGCATTCACTGCGAGTCACCTGGCAGACCGTGCCTGTCCCGTTGCCCGAATGCCAGGCCTTCTCGAACCCGAGCATGTCGATGTAGAACCGAAGTGCACGATTCACATCGGCGACGAAGAACACGGGTCGGGCGTACCACCGGTGAACGATCTGTTTTGTGGCCACTGTCTCTGTCATATCGGGCTCCCGAGTCGCCTAAGGAGCTCGCAGGCGACCCGCGACGCGCTTGTGCGTTGCGTGATCAGTCGATGAACTCCACTGTCTCGGCGCCGGCTTCGCGCAAGACGCGCGTGAAGATACCCTTCGGAACACCGCACCGCTCGGCGCCCCGGACTATCGCCCGCGGCCGCAGCTTCAGCCCCTGACCGAGGACGAGTGCGAACCCACGACGACAAAGCGCCACCAGTGCCTGCTCGTTCGCCGTGACGGCCCCCGACGCGCCGGGACTGAAAACCGGTCTCAGCTGTCCCTGGGTCGCCGGTCCGGAGTCTCCGAAGCCGACAATCCGTCCATCGGCGCTGACGCGAACGGTGGCATCGATCGCGGCTTCGCGAGGCGGTGAGGCGAAACTGAAGCGCTGAGGGGTGACCGTGAGGGTGACCGTCTTTCGCAGCTTTCCGAGGAGACCTGTCAGCATGAGGGCCTCGAGTTATATGACCGGCGGCTTATCGCCTCGTCGGGCGATCATCGCGCGCATGTCGACGCGATCCATCCGTGTTGCACCCGCGCTTCGACGGATCGGCATTGGCCGGCGCGTTGCCCTGGGTCAACCACCCACGGTCCCGGTGGCCGCGCTCAGAAGCGCGAGAAGAGGGAGCAAACCTCGAGCAGTCATGAGATTCCGCTGCGCCTGCATAACTATAGCAGCATGACCATCCGCAAACAGTGCGAACAATGCAGTTTTGTCATACGCGTCAAGAGCCAACATTGCCTTCCTGTTGCGGCCCGACGAGAGCAGTCGAGCGACAGCGCGGACCAGTCCACCTGATTCGACTTCCCGCCACGCACTCGACGTGCTCATCGACGACGGGACCAGACCGGATCAGCGCGTGTTGATGACGACTTTACCCTGTGGAACGATCAGCCGGTGCGATCTCCGGGCCGGAATCCACCGCCCATCTCTCGCACTGCACGGATCATCGCCAGCGCGACGAGCGCGACCATCAACACGGGTATGCCGACATCGAACATTCCCTCGAGCCATTCGCGCATCGAATTCGCGAACAGCGTAAGCATTCCTGTCGTGACCATCACGACCGCCAGGATGAAGAGCGCCACTCCGCCCAGTGCCAGCACCATGCGCGCACGCCCGGGACCCGGTGTTCCGGCGAGCAGCAGTCGCGGCAGCCAACCCGGCACGAGCAGCGCCAGCCCGTAGACCACCGCTTGATAGGTCACGCGCATCCCCACCACTATGAGCGGCGGCGCGGACGACTTCGCAAAGAGGTCAAGAACCTCGGTGAGCACGATCGCACTCCACACCGCTGTCGCCGTGCTGGCCAGGCAGAGGGCGGCGAGGCGCGCACGCGCAAGCGGATCCGGCAACGTGCGCGAATGGCGCCACGCGAAGAAAAGCGCGAGGGTGCCGGCGACGGTCAGGCCGCGCCACAGCAGATCGAGCCAGGCAGGCGTGTTCATGCCCAATGGACGATCAAAGCGTGCGCTGCGTTACCGGGCGGCCCGCGTTAGGCGATTAGCTCCGTGATGGTGTCGGAGACTCGTGCTTGGACTCCATGCGGCTTCGCGCGTGAAGGTCTCACCGAGACGACACCACAACCCGGCAAGAAAGGGTGTGAGGTCAGGCTATCCTTTGGGTACGGGATAGCGCAGGTGTGTCACGCCGACGCCCGGGATTACCGTCGGGTTGCCAAGAACGACTGGCCTGTCGCCGAGCTGGTCAAAGAGCCGAACTCCGGAGCCAAGCAGAACCGCCGCGATGTCGACGTGGATTTCGTCGAGGAGCCCAGCGTTCAGCAGCTGCTGGATGGTGTCAGCGCCGTGGACCCCGACGGACTTCCCCGCGGCGGCGGCTTTGGCTTGCTTCACGGCGCTCTCGACACCGTCGGTCACGAAGTGGACGGTCGAGTTAGGCCGCGGCCATCCGGCGGGGATGTGATGCGTAAGGACGAATGCCGGTCCCCACGCGTGATTTCCGCCCCAGCCGTGGGCGACGTCGAAAGTGCGTCGACCGGTGAGCACGGAACCAAGTTCGGACCAGAGACCGCGAAGGTGCACGGCGCTCGGCCCGGACACCTTGAACGTCATGGGATCCGCCCCTCCAGTGTGGAATTCGACGTCCCCTGAGTTGAAGTACCAGTCGAACACTTCGGCCACGCCGTCGTTGCGGTCGGCGACGTAGCCGTCGAGTGACATGGACATGATTGCGACAACCTTTGACATTGCACGCTCTCCTCGAGGGTTGGAGACTGCGTTGAGGGGCTACACGGTTACGACGAAAGAGCGCTACGCAGATCGACACTGCGATGCAGCGCGCCACGGCTCGAGCGAGGCGGCCCGCGAGCAAAAGTCCCAGGAGGGCAAGACCAAGAGCCTCCTCACCGCAAAGGCCGCGAAGGACGCAGAAGCACTTCAACCACAATGCTCGTGGAGAGGCTTTCGCGGTTTGCAGTCCTTCGCGTCCTCTGCGACCTTTGCGGTAAGACGTCCTAACGCGCGGGCGACGCCTCGAGAACCGCCCGCACTGACGGTGAGCTGTCGCGCGTATCGTTGCCCTGCTGCGCCCCCGCGGCGAGAAGCAATCGCGCTACGCCGGCGTGGTCATGGCTTCGATTGCCGTGCAGCGAGCCGTGACAGCACCAGCCGAGCGGTGTCGCCTGATGGCGGGCGTCTTTCGCGGCAATGAGCGCGTGTCCCGCGGGATGGCGGAGAAGTTCCGCCACTGTCTCCGCCGAGCCCTCCCAGGCGGCACAGTGCAGCGCGGTACCATCATCCCGACCGGGTGTGCGAGGATCGAAGCCCAGCTCGAGCATCAGCGCGACCGCGCGCGCGTCGCCATGCCAGGCGGCGTCCGAAATCGCCCGATGCTCCTCGGGTCCCATCGCCGCGATGAGATCCGGGTGCTCACGCACGAGCGCCCGAGCGCGCTTCTCGTCGCCCCTCCGGGAGGCGGACACGAGACGCTGCATGGGCGTCGTAAAGGCCAGCATCATCTCCAGCGTCTCGTGCTGCTCGAATTGCGCCGCGACATCGACCGGCGACCGGCCGTCCCCGATCGTCCAGAAGTAAATGTGATAGCTGCTCGGCGGCTTCTCTCCGTATTCTCCCCGGCCCGTCCTGAGACTGAGGAGATCGCGATTCGACTCCAGCATCGCCCGGGCGCGGTCGGTGAGCCCGAGCGCCGCCGCGAGGAAGATGTCCGTCGATGCGCCGCGTTCCACCAGGTATTGCGCCAGCTCGAAGCGGCCGGCACCGCGCCGGCGGTCCAGCATCCACTGCGCCGGCGTCGAGCGATGGTCGACGTCGCGCGCATCGATGTCGGCGCCGGCATCGAGGAGGAGGTCGACGACCGTGCGCGATCTCGCGAAGTGCAGCGGCGTCTTTCCATCCCCGCCGCGCTCGTGCACGCGCGTGGGATCCTCGCGCAGCATCCGGGTGAGCAGCTCCGGACGGTCGAGATTCGCGGCAGCGCAGGCATCGGGCACGGCACCGGCTGCAAGCAAGCGCTCCGCCGCCACGCCCGTCGCCGAGTGCAACGCATGAAAGCCGCCCGCCCACCAATTGCTGCGACGGTTCGGGTCGGCGCCTAACTCGAGCAACACCTCCACCATCGCGGGATCCGCGGCGCACGCCACAATCGCCGGCGAGTCGAAGGGCAGCACCGGCTCGTTGATGAGGGCGCGCAGGCTTGGATGCTGCTTGACGAGACGGCGCACCGCGCCCGCGTCGCAGCGGTGAAATGCCTCCTGAACCTGCTCGATGGGGTTCGTCTCGACAGCCTGACCGTCAATGTGACGTTTGAGCGCTGCCCAGCTCGCAAAGCCGTACTCGCGCGCAAGCACGAGCTGCGCGTCGGCAAGGGTGATGCGTTTCTTGTCGGGGAGTACGGCGCGGACACGAGCACCTGCCTCGGTGTCGCCCGCCGTGAACGACTTCAGAAGCTCTTTCGCCTGCTTCTTCTGCTGCGCGAGATCAGGACGATCGGGGAGGGAACGGCTGAATGGCGATGACACGGAGCGCCTCCTTCGTTATGGCCGGCGTCCGCGCGATCGGCCCGAAGAGGGCGTGAGCGATCAATCGAATCAGTGGATGGGCGCAGCCCTTCCCGCGGACCGGAGGCGTTCCGAACGCCACCGAAGAAGCTATGGTCCTGACCAACAACCGCAAGGCGACCTCGATGAGCCTCTGTTGACCGCAAAGGCCGCCAAGGTCCGCAAGGGACATCAGCATCGGATAGAGCAGGTCTTTGCGTACCTCTGCGACCTTTGCGGTAAATGTCCTGTTAGGCCAGCGCCGTAGGGCCTTTCCCTACAAGAGTGGTAAGAAGCGCCCGACAGATTCCCCGAAACGCGCGGATAAACACTTCCGTCAACCCTCCACGGAGTCCGAATGCTCCCCGAGCTCATCCAATTGAAGTGGGACCGGCTGCGCCTGCTGCTTCTGGTCGCTGGCGCGAGTCTGATTCCCGGCGTCGTCCCTGCGCAGAACACGCCGGATACGACCGCCCAGAAGCCTCACGAGCTGTCGGCTGTCGTGGTGACGGCGACACGCACCCCGAAGACGGTGTTCAGCGTGCCCGCTCCGGTGCATCTGCTCGATGCCGCTGCCATCCGCGCCCAGCTGCCCAACAGCGCCGCCGATCTCTTTCGGGAGCTCCCCGGTTTGGACGTCGCAGGAGTCGGGACGAACCAGGTGCGCCCGATCATCCGGGGTCAGCAGGGGCAACGCATTCTCCTCCTGCAGGATGGCATGCGCCTGAACAACTCGCGCCGGCAGCAGGACTTCGGCGAGCTGCCCGCGCTCATCGACATCGATGAGGTCGAGCGCGTCGAGGTCGTTCGCGGTCCGGCGTCCGTGCTCTACGGCACCGATGCGATCGGCGGTGTGGTGAATCTGATCTCGCCGGAGATCGCCACCCAGCCCGACGACGACCTCCACGGTTGGATGGCGTTCGCCGCGGCCAGTCAGGACCACCGTCGCCGGCCGAGCGGCTTCGTCGAGCAGCGTGTTGGCCCGTTTGCTTACCGGCTCTCCGGCTCGTACCGCGAGACGCGCGACTACCGCGCGCCGTCGGGCAGCTTCGGCAACGTGACGCTCGGCGGCGACCAGCGAGTGCACGACACCGGGATCACCGATCGTTCGCTGGGCGGCGTCTTCTCCGCCGATCTCACCTCGACACAGCGGCTGACGGCGCGCGTGCAGCGGTACACGGCCGACGACGCCGGCTTCGGTTTCGTGGAGCCGTCGGCGCTCGGCGAGAACCAGCCGTTGATCCGGATCATGTATCCGGAGCAGCGAGTCTCGCGCTTCGCGCTCACCTATCGCGCGTCGGCGGTACGTTCAGCGCTCGCCGACCGCGTGGAGCTGACAGCATACTCGATGGACAACGAGCGCCGCCTGAACCTGGACATCTTCATCCCGTTCGGTCCGGGCACGCCGACCGGTGCCGGTGTGGCCTCCAAGTCCTTCAACTTCACGGATCTCGCCACCGTCGGCGGGCGCGCCGAGGCCACGAAGGTCATTGCCGGCCGTCACCAGCTCACCTACGGGTTCGATTTCTTCCGCGACCGCTCGCGCAATACCGACTCGAGCGTCACGACCGTCATCGGCTTCGGTCCCCCGCAGCCCGTCACGACCACCAGGCCCCAGGTACCGAATGCGAGCTTCCGCAGTGTCGGCGGATTCGTACAGGGTGACCTCAAGCTGCTCGAGCCGCTCTCGCTGGTGCTCGGAGTACGCGGTCAGGAAGTCACCGCCCGCACGCGCGAAACGGCCGGCCTCACCGCCGAGCCGCTTTCGAGTCGCGACCGCACGCTGGTGGGCTCGGCCAACGTGCTTTATCGGCCGATCACTTCGCTCGCTCTCATTGGCACCGTATCGCGCGGGTTCCGCTCCCCGAATCTCGTCGAGCGCTTCTTCGATGGCCCGACGCCGGAAGGTGGCGGCTACCAGCGCGCCAACCCTAACCTCGAGGCCGAGCGCTCGCTCAACGTGGACCTCGGCGCCCGTGTGCGTGCCGGCCGCTTCGCCGGGGAAGCGTTCCTCTTCCGCAACACGCTGCGCGGCGGCATTCGCATCGCCCCGCTCGGCGATACGATCGATGGGCTCCCGGGCTTCCAGAACGTGAACGTGGACAAGCTCCGGTACACGGGAGTCGAGGTCGGCGGCAGCGTCGAGGTCGGCGCTGGATTCCTTGCACGCGCCGGCTTCAGCCATCTCGAGTCGAAGGACGTGCTCAACCCCAACAACCCGATCGCCGCCGGCAACGCGGACAAGATCGTCGGCGAGCTGGGGTATCGTCCGACCGGTCGACGCTTCTGGGCCTCGTACGTCGTCAGGCACAACGCGCGGCAGACCGAGGCGCAGATCGGTACGAGCCCGGTGGGCGCGACGCTTCCCGCGTTCACGGTGCACGGCCTGCGCGGCGGCGTTCGCATATTCGATCGCGGCGGCTTGCAGAGCTCGCTCGTCGTGCGAGTCGACAATCTCACCGACGAGCTGTACGCGGAATCGGCCAACACGAGCTTCTTCCGTCCCGAGCCGGGACGTGGAGTCGTCGTATCGTGGAACGTAGGGTTCTGAGCGATGCGGGAGAGCGTCCACTTCGTTCCGCTCCTCACCACGGTCGTCGCGCTGGCGTTCGCAGCGGTGGTGCTGCGCCGTTATCGCCAGCGCGGCGGCCTGCATCTGCTCTGGTGGGGCATTGGGCTGCTCACGTACGCGGCCGGCACCGTCACCGAAGGCCTAACGACGCTCTTCGGATGGCATGAGAGCGTGTTCCGTGCGTGGTACATCGCCGGCGCGCTCCTCGGCGGGGCGCCGCTGGCGCAGGGGTCGGTGTATCTGCATCTCCCGCGACGTACCGCGCACCGGCTCACGATCGCGCTGTTGGCCGTCGTGCTCGCGGGAAGCGTGTGCGTGTTGATGACGCCGCTCGATCTGTCGCTGGTCGAGACCTATCGCTTGTCGGGGAAAGTGATTCAGTGGCGATGGGTGAGGTTCATCAGTCCGCTCGTGAATCTCTATGCCCTCATCTTCCTGGTCGGCGGGGCGATTCTCTCGGCATTGCGCTTCCGCCGGCGGGTGGAGACCCGCCACCGCTACATCGGCAACGTGCTCATTGCCGTCGGAGCGCTGCTGCCTGGCATCGGCGGCGCGTTCACTCGGGCGGGATATACGGAGGTCCTCTACGTCACCGAGCTGCTCGGGCTGGCGTTCATCTACGCGGGCTATCGCTTCAACGTCGTGCCGCAGGCGGTCTCGGCGGCCGCGATTGCCGTTACGGCGAACCCATCGACTCGGCTCGCGTCGTAACCACCGACCGGTAACGCGTTCATCGGCCAGTGGCCTGCAGCCGAGTTGGTGAGTGCAGGGGCATGTAACCGCAGAAGGCCGCAGCAGGACGGAGTGCTTTCCCGGACGGGAAGGCCAATCCCCTCGTCCGCTGGCCGCAGAGAACACCAGAAAGCGTTGGCTCGTTTGCAACAACTGCGACCTTCGGCGGTTACATCGGCTCGTTGAGCCTGCACTCCGAAACTCAGACGCAGCTCACTAGAACCGTGAATCGACCGAGATCGTATCGAGACGGACGAGCGACAGCCGCAACGTCTTCCCGTGCCTCGTTAGGATCGTATCGGCTCGGACTGAGCCTGAACCATTGAGGCGAAGCGTGAGGGGAAGACGTGGCTGCCGGTTCTCTCGCGTGTAGAGCTCGGGCATCCGCGTCAGCGCGAGACTGTCCATGCTCGACAGCGGCGGGACGAAGATGTCGAGAATGTCCCACAGCTGTTCCGGGGCGACGGACATCTTGAATTCCAGCTCGCCCCGCAGTACCCGTCGGGCGGCGTTGCCGTCTGCCGTGGGGCGGTCCGCCGCTGCGAGCCACACGAGCGGCGCATCGCCCAGCGGACTCGGCGCGCTCACGACAAGCTCGTCGCGCGAAGGTGCGCCGTATCCCACTAGGCGATAT
>DASTYE010000028.1:0-26593 GCA_035765135.1 Gemmatimonadaceae bacterium
AGGGCCTTCGCCTTCATTTGCTGCGCGCGTCACCAGTCCCATTCAAGCGGCGCAACATCTTCGTCGACGCGTCCATCGGATCGCGTGTCTGACCCGACGAAGCTGACGCGTGCCGACATCGCCCGCCTGCTCGAGCTGCTGGCCGCCGAGTTGGCGAGCGAGGGCGCTGAAGGGGAGATCTACCTCGTAGGGGGCGCGGTCATGTGCCTCGTGTTCGATGCCCGTTCGGCGACGCGCGACGTCGACGCGTACTTCCGTCCAACGAGGACCATTCGGCTGGCGGCCGCGCGCGTCGCGGCGAAGGAGGGCGTGCCGGAGACGTGGCTGAACGACGCCGTCAAAGGATTTCTCAGCCCGCGAGGCGAATTCGATCCATACCTCGAATTGCCGTCCCTTCGCGTCTTCACGGCTCGGCCTGAATATCTCCTGGCGATGAAGTGCGTCTCGATGCGCCTCGGTGAGGAATTTCGGGATCTCGACGACGTGCGCTATCTGTTGCGCTACCTGAACATCTCGAACGCCGAAATGGCACTGGAGATCGTCGCGCGGTACTTCGACGACGATGTGATCGCACCGAAAACCCGCCTCGCGCTCGAGGAGTTACTTCCCGGCTGAGTGCCGCGTGGGTGCTCAGCGACCCCGAGCCCTTGACGCGCCAAACGAGTGACGTATAGAAGCGAGCCAAGATCCGCCGGGGAGGATCGCGAGCATTTCGCACCCTTCCTGCCGTCTCACAGAAACGTGACAGCTAATCCGGAACACTTTCTTCGCCTGGCCGCCGAGCGAGGCGCGACCTCGCCTACGGCCGAGTGCCTCGCCGATGAGATGATCGCGGCGGTCGCCGAACGATCATTCGATCGGGCGGCGCACGGCAAGGCGAGCTTGGAGGCGACTGGCGGCGTGGTCTACGAGGCCGTAACGAGCGATACGACCGCTGAGCTTCCCGGCTCCGTCTCGTTCGCGTGGGGGCGCAGCTACCCCTGGAAGGTTGAAGCGCGCACTGGTTGGAACCGGTGGTCAGCGTCGGGGGCGCGGTGAGCGAGGGCCGGCATAAAACTGCGTTATGCATCGCCGCCTCGGCCACACTGGTAGCGATGGTCGCGTGGGTCGGCGCGTGCGGCGATCCCGGGATCGCCCCGCCGCCACCACCGGTTATCACGGTGGATACGATGACGCTCGACGATCTCGCGGTCGACTCGATCCCAGTTCTCTCGAACCCGATCGCCGCAAGCCTGGCAGCGCAGCTCCGTTCATCGCTCGATAGGAACGTGTCCGACGTAACGCCGCTCCAGTCTGGCGAACCGAGTGAGATCGTGTACCTCTCGCTTCGACCCGGGAGCATTCCCGATGGCCAACGCGCGATCATTCAGCGGCGCGGGAGCGCGCACACGCTCATCGCGCCGATCGACAATGGCGGACTGGACCCGGTCCCGGTTGCCGCCGCCGCTGGCGATTCCATAGATGTCGAGGTCGTGCTCGCCGATGGGCACGCGCTGCGGTTCTCCTTGCGCGCACCTCCAACGCGTCGCCCACGGGTCGTGCGGACCGTCCCGCCACCCAAAAAGCGGGACGTTGCGCTCAACGCGGGCATCGTGATCGTCTTCAGCGAGCCGGTCGATGAGCTGACGGTGACCGGTGCCACCATACAGTTGCTCAAGGCCGGGACCCCGACCGCCGGTACCCTGTCACTGCTCGAAGGTACGACCGCCGCCGTCGTGTTCCGTCCGGCTGCGCCACTGACGCCGGACGCTGACTACCGCCTTGTCATAACGAGCGGCGTGCGCGACCTGGCGGGCGACTCACTGGCCAGAAACAGCGCGATCGCGTTCAGCACTGGATCGGACAGAGTTGGCCTGGTGGCGTCGGTTCAAGTCGCACCGGATTCGGCTGAAGTCCTTGTCGGGTCGAAGGTCCAGTTGACGGCGATTGTCCGGGATGACGCTGGTAATCTGATCACAGACCGGCCGGTCACGTGGATGAGCGCAGACCCGTCGGTAGCCATCGTGTCTCCGGCGGGCCTGGTGACCGCGCTCGCCGAGGGCGGAGCCTTCATTACCGCCGAGGTCGATGGGAAGCGCGGCTACCTCAGCATGACGGTTAGCTCGTCACTCCCACCGGTTGCATCCGTGTCGCTGACGCCCGCATCTGGACGCATCGGCGTCGGGGCGACGTTGATGCTCGAGGCCGACACCCGAGACTCAGCCGGAGGAATCGTTCGAACGCCGCGCCTGCTGACGTGGAGCAGCAGCAACCCCTCGGTGGCGACCGTCGCCGTGAATTCCTCCCGCACAGCCGTCGTTAGGGGTGTCGCTGATGGCGTCGCGCTCATCGCTGTAACGATCGATGGGGCTGCGGACACTGCCGCCATCACGATTGGGGCGCCTCTCCCCGTAGTTGGGCTGGTTCTGTCCCCAAGCCCCGCCACCGCGGTGCTGTTCGGGACGGTGCAACTCTCCGCCTCTACCGCGGATGAGAGCGGGGCCTTGACGCCGGTCGACGCACGGGCGGTCACATGGGCAAGCTCGGACGCCTTCGTCGCTTCGGTCGACTCAACAGGCCTGGTGACGGGGAGGCACGGGGGCACGGCGACAATTACAGGATCGTGGAACGGTCATCAGGCCACCACATCCGTGAGGATCGTAGAGCTGTCATTCACGAACATTGCCGCCGATGGATCACATACCTGCGGCATCACGTCGCAGGGGGCGGCGTACTGCTGGGCGTATGGAGCGGACGGCCAGCTCGGAACGGGAACGCTCGACTATCTCACCATGCCCACAGCAGTCCTCGGCGGACTGTCGTTCGCGAGTGTTGACGTGTACTGGAACGTTTCGTGTGGCCTGACAACGGATGGCGCCATGTACTGCTGGGGGCTGAACGAGACGGGAGCTGAGCGTTGCCCTAACGGTGGATGCAGTCCCGTTCCGGTGGCCGTTGCCGGCGGGCTGAGGTTCAGCAGGCTCAGCACCGGCGCTCGCCAGACGTGCGCACTTACAGCGGATGGTACCGCGTACTGCTGGGAAGGACTGAACTGGAAAAACACCCCCGCACAAGTACCGGGGAGTCTCGCATTCACCGCGATTTCGTCTGGTGGAACACATGCGTGCGCTTTGACAGCAGAGGGCGTCGCATACTGTTGGGGATCGAACTACGTCGGCCAACTCGGCACCCCTACAACCGAAGAGTGCGAGGGGTTCCCCTGCAGCCGCACGCCGATCGCGGTATCAGGTGGACTCGTATTCACTGCCATTAGCGCTGGTGAGACTCATACCTGTGGCCTGACGACAAGCGGTGAGGCCTACTGCTGGGGCACCTCCAGCTACTACGGGGGCTCGGGCAACGCGACGCCCGCGCTCATTGAAAGCGACGTCGGCTTTTCAATGATCTCGGGCAAGGCTGGTCAGACGTGTGGGCTGACGACGTTAGGCGCCATTCTCTGCTGGGCTCGCTGGGACGGAAGCGATCCACCCGCGACGATCGTGGCGAGCTCGGGGTTCGTCACGCTCAGCGTCGGCGAAGGCTACTCGTGCGCCGTCACATCAACGCAGGTGGGTTACTGCTGGGGACGCAACGACATGGGGCAGCTCGGCATCGGTACCTTCAGCAACTTCGTCGCGCAGCCGACGAAGGTTGGTGGACAACGGTAGAGGTCGTCACGCCCGCGAAATGACGAGCTAGCAAGCAATTCAGGTCATGTCATCCGTCTCACGCTGGTGGCATCGGCGAATGCCGGTTGTGAAATCGCCGCCGACACTTCCTCACCAGCGAGGCGTCCCATGCATAGCGGCACCGCATCCTCCATTGGGTTGGCGGGGCTCATCCTCCTCTTCGTTGCCTGCGACAAGAAGCTGGTAGACGTCCCGAGCGGCGATGACGGTCTGGTCGCGGCAGACGCGACCAGACCGTCTCAGCGTGTCCTCCTCGCTCTCGGCGGTCGCCGTGTCGGCCGCCCGGATCGACCTCACATGGCAGGACAACGCCACCAACGAGTCGGGCTTCGAGATTCATCGGTCCACCGCGGGCGACTCTGGTCCCTTCGGGTTTCTGACCGCAACGTCGGCGAACGTCACCAGGTACACGAAGGCACGCCATGAGACGCCTGTCAATTCCAATAATTGCGCTGATGCCTTTCGCTCCGTTCGTTATGGCTTCGGCACAGTCGCCGCAAAAGAACACGCGCGACCTCGCGGCCGTCACGGCGGAGCTCGAGCACATCAAGGCAGATCTGGAGATCGTCAAGACGCAGCTCGCTCAGGTGCTGCGGCTCCTGAGCCAGCCGCGCCCCGTGCAGACGGCGCGGGCCGCGCCAGCGGGTCCGGTGCGCGCGAACATCGCCGAGGCGCCCTTTCTCGGTCGCGCCGACGCGCCGGTGACGATCGTCGAGTTCTCCGACTACCAGTGTCCGTTCTGCCAGCGGTTCTTCTCCACGACGCTGCCGGCGCTGAAGGCGGAGTACATCGATGCCGGCAAGGTGCGGTACGTGTTCCGCGACTACCCGATCGATCAGCTCCACCCGCTCGCTCGTAAGGCGGCGGAGGCGGCGCACTGCGCTGGTGAGCAGGGCAAATTCTGGGAGATGCACGATGTTCTCTTTCAGAATGGCACGGCGCTCGCCTTGCCGCAGCTCGCCGAACACGCGCGCGCTCTCCGACTGGATGGCGCGGCCTTCGACGCGTGCCTGTCGTCGGGCAGACATGCCGCGCGGGTGGACCGTGGCATCGCGGATGCTGCCGCGGCCGGCGTGCAAGGGACACCGGGGTTCGTCATTGGAAAGACGACGTCCCGAGACGTCGTCGAAGGGACGCCTGTGCGCGGCGCTCAGCCCCTCGCCACGTTCCGACAGATCATCGAGCGAGCGCTCGCGCCCGCGTCAGGAGGTTCACCATGAATCGCGCCCGAGTGGTCGTATCGATGTTGAGCGCGCAAACTCGGACTCGGATGGCATCACCGTCACCGGAACGTACAAGATCGACAAGAGTGAAAGCCCGGAACGGTCGCGGCCGTCGAGCACGCCGTGAACTACGCGTTCAGGAAGGGTACGTTGCTGGTCGCGGCTGCGGGGCATGACGCCTCCCATCTCGACCACAACGGCGATATCGCGAGGCTGCCTTGCGAGGCCGCGAACGCCATTTGTCAGCGTAGCGTCAGCCACCAGATGACGCGCGAATAGCGAGCGACCAACCCTCTCGGAGCGGATACGCATCCGGGAGCATGAGCCTGAACGTGGCGCCGGTGTGACCCGACGCCACACTCACGAGTCGCTACATTCCTCCCGCGCAGTTGAGCTGCGACGTCGCCGCGATCGGGCCGGTCGCGAACGGCGTAAAGATCGGGGGTGCGGCGCCCGCTTCGACGACGATCGCGTCGCCGGTTCCCGGGCCGACACCCGACGGGCCGCTTGCGTCGCCCCACCAGTTGCACGTCGCGTCGAACGTGGTGGTTTGATTCGAGCCGATTCGTAACCCTGCGTGAGCGTTGCCCGCGATGTCGTTGAAGCGGACCGACACGTTGGCGGCGCGGATCGCGGCGCGGCTTCCGATGAAAATGCCGCCTGGAAGACTCCGCGTCGTTGCCGTCGCGCAGTCATGCACCACATCAACGAGCGAGTTCCGCTCGATTACCCCGGAGTAGAACTCGTACGAGATGCCCGCGGTGTTGCACGACGCCGACGTGCGCGGGTTGGTGCGGATGCTGTTGCCGACGATGTTCACCGTGCCTGTCGTCGTCGCCCCCAGCGAGCCAAAAACGCTGACCGCGGCCGCCAGCTTCGACGGCACGTTGGCGCCACAGTCATCGAAAGCGTTATGCAGGATGTCGACGTTCGTCCGCGCTCCCGCGGGGACGGTAACGCCCTGACCGGTGGGGCTCACGAACACGCAACCTGCGTTACTCGCGGCGTGGCGGAACTCGTTCCGTTCGATGAGCGCATCGACGTCGCCGCCGAGGGAGATGGCGTTTCCATCTACGGCAAACCGGCTGTCGCGAACCGCGAGGCGCACTCGGCCACCCGACTGCGCAGCGTTTGTCGCGACGCTGACGCCGTTGTTGATGATGGGGGGAGCAGACGGCCAACGCCCTTGGAACGACACGTTCTCGATGGTGAGGTCGGCGGCGGTAAACAGCACGTTCAAGCCACGCAGGTGCTGGAACTCCACTGTCACGTCGCGGATAGTGACCGGCTGGGGCGTCGCCACGGTGATGACGGCCTCCAAGCCGTTAGGCGCCGGGCCATCACGGACGTACTCGATGACCACGGAGCCTTCGCCGCCACCAATCGGTTCCAGGATGAGGCCCTTGGCGATGACGATGCGTTCGTTGTACGTCCCTGGCACCACTTTGACAACGCCACCGTCCCCGACCATGTCGACGCCTTCCTGGATTGTAGCCACTACGCCGTTGCCGTCAGCGTTGGGGTTCACGACTACGGTGTGTCGACTGTCATCGCTGGCCGCAAAGCGTGGCGCCGAGATCTTCGACGGATCGACCGCATCGTCGCACGCGAGCCAGGCGAAAGCGCTGAGACACAGAGCGAGCCGTGCGCGTCGTGCGATCATGGGGCACCCCCCTGAGGTGGCGTCAGCAAGCGGTCGATGATTTGGCGGAACGTCTCGAGCGGCTGCGCACCCCGAACGGGTGTGCCCTCGATGACGTCGCCAGTTTTCGTCAATCCAATTACGAAACCGGGAGTGCCCTGGACGCCCGCGGCGGCGGCATCGGTGATCCCGCGCTCGACTCGCGCCCCGTGCCTGCCTGACGAGAGACACTCCTCGAACTTCGCCCCGTCGAGGTCGAGTGCGCGCGCGTGCTCGGCAAGCCGCGGAACGGCCAGGTCTTTGGAGTTCCGGAAGAGCACGTCATGCATCTCCCAGTACTTACCCTGCTCCCCAGCGCAGTGCGCCGCCTCGGCTGCCTTACGAGCCCGCGGGTGGAGCTGATCGATCGGGTAATCGCGGAAGACGTAACGTACCTTGCCCGTCTCCACGTATTCCTTCTTGAGCGCCAGCAGGGTCGTGGCGAAGAACCGCTGGCAGAACGGGCATTGGTAGTCGGAAAACTCCACGATGGTGATGGGCGCGTCAGCGCGTCCGAGCGCGGGCGCATCGGCGAGGTTCGCGCGCACCGGGCCCGTCGGGGCGGCCCGCGCGGCCTGCGCCGGACGCTGCTGATTCAGGAGACGCAGCACCTGTGCGAGCTGTCCCTTGACGATTTCGAGATCCGACTTGATGCGCTCGAGCTCGGCGGTAACCGCGGCGAGATCGCGTGTGGGCTTCTGCGAAGGCTGCGCCCACGCGCTTGAGGCGACGGTGAGCGCCAACAGGCCGGAAAGCAGCAGGCGTCTCATGACTCGCCTCCCGGATTCTGGCAGGTCCCGCTGACGCAGAGATCCGACGAGCAGTCTGAGTTAACCCAGCACTGTTGGCCGCTCTGACATCTCGCGCATAATGTCCCGCCGCAGTCGACGTCGGTTTCGTCGCCGTCCTGAATTCCGTTGTCACAGTGCGTAACGCAGACGTTGAACTGGTTGCAGTAATGTTGATCCGGACAGCCACCCTCACCGCAGCCCGGACAGCTTTCATCCCATCCGTCCGTGAGCCCGTCGCAGTCATCATCGAGCCCGTTCGCGCAGATTTCGGATGCCGCGCAGGTGCGCTCCGCGCTGGCAGTGTTCGAAGGGCTGGAGAATCCACCGTCCCTGGTGGCGCGGACCTGATACCACCGAATCGCGCTCCCGGCGAAGTCGGCGCGGAAGGTCGTGCTGTTAGGTCCGAGCTGCGCCACCGTGTAGAAGGTCACGCCGTCGTCGGATTGCCGTACCTCGTATCCGGTTTCGATGGACGAATTGTCCTCCCACGCGAGGTCAACGCCTTCACCTCCGGGCTCAGCAGTGAGGTTTGTCGGGCCGAGCGGTGGGGCAGTGCAGTCGACGTTCGATGGCCCGGATTCGCCATCTGGCCCGACCGCGAACACACGGTAACAGACGTGCTGCTCGCTCGCTCGGCCTGCGTCGCGGTACGACGTCTGGTTTGGTGCGACCGTCGCGGCGAGCTCCCATGGCCCGCCTGCGCTTGCGGACCGCTCCACGCGAAAGCTGTCCTCGGTGGAAGCGTTGGCAGTCCACGAGACGTCGATCTCGGTGCTCGAGGCTGGCGCGGCACTCGCGTTGGATGGAGGAGCCGCGGGTGTCTTTGCGCAGGCCGTATTCGAGAACTCCGCGTAGCTTGTCTTCCTTCCAATTGTTCTGAATGAGCGCACGCGATAGCAGTACAACGTGCTGGGAGGCACACTCATATCGATGACGTCGGTGACGTCCGTGCCCGTGACTCCTGTTAATGAAAAGGGCCCGCCGGGTCCGGCCGTCGAGCGGTGAACCTCGAAGCCACTCTCGCGCGTGGAGTTATCCTGCCACGCCAGCGCGATCGAGGTAGGCGAGACGGCGGTTGCCGTGAGGTCGTACGCCGCGCTGAGGGTGCTCGGCGCGACCGCGAGCGTCGCCTCGTCGTCGATGGGGGCAACCGGGGGTTTTTTGTCGCAACTCCCGGCCAGGACCAGTGCTGCCGCAACCGCAATCGGTCGCACGATTCCGAGGTGCATGAGTCGCCTCCATTGATGAGGACCGTCGAGCCGGCTGTCGGCCGAAGAAAGCTGATTGCCTTTTCCGAGGCCGCGGGTACTTTCGGACGGTATCGACGAGGGCTTAGCTCACCCTTGAACCGGGGCTTAATTCGGGCTTAAGCGGTCGATTTGCCGGGAGAGCGGTACGGTGATCCGGTTGCGCACGCTCGGAGCGCTGGAGCTCAGGGACTCTCAAGGACAGGAGCTTCGCGCTCTCCTCGCGCAGCCCAAGCGCGTAGCGCTGCTCGCGTACCTTGCCATTGCGAGTCCGCGCGCCTTTCACCCCCGAGACAGGCTTCTAGCCCTCTTCTGGCCGGAGCACGACACCGACCACGCGCGCAACTCCCTCAACCAGTCCGTTCATGCCCTTCGCCGAGCGCTTGGCGCTGACGTGGTCGTCAGCCGGAACGGCGACGCCGTAGGTCTGGCTTGGCGAGAGGTCTGGTGCGATGCGGTGGCCTTCGAGGAGGCGCTCGATGCTGGCCGGCTGGCCGAGGCGCTCGAGTTGTACCGCGGGGATCTCCTCGAGGGCCTGCACGTTCCCGGCGCACCTGAATTCGATCGTTGGCTGGACGCCGAACGCGCACGTCTCGCGAGTCGTTATCTGAAGGCTGCGGAAACGTTCGCGCAGGATCGCGAGACGGCTGGCAATGTCGAAGGTGCGGTCACGTGGTGGCGGCGGCTGGCGACGCGCGATCCGTACAGCTCGCGCGTGGCCCTCCGGCTGATGCGGGCGCTGGCGCGCTCGGGGGACCCGGCCGCCGCTGTGCAGCACGCACGGGTTCACGAGTCGCTGTTGCGCGAGGAACTGAACGTTGCCCCGGACCCGGCGGTATCCGAGCTGGTTAGGCAACTCGAAACCGGGACGGCGGCTCCGAGCACGCCTGTAGCCGCGTCCGTCACAGCCAACTCCGCATTGGGATCGGGCGCGATAGGGTCGCCGCAGGCGGAGCCTGTACAGCCGATCGCACCACCGACCGTCGCCGATCGTCAGCCCACGTATCCATCGGCTGCAGAACGCTCACACAACCGTTGGCGTCTTCGTCCACGCCATGTTGTAATCATCGGCCTGGCACTGGTGGCCTTCGTCGTGGTGGGCACGCGTTGGACACGCGCTCCCGCGATTCATTCGCTCGCCGTGCTCCCGCTGGAACACCTCAGCGGTGACTCTGTGTACCGCTCCTTTGCCGCTGGGATGCACGACGCGCTCATCACTGAGCTCGCGCGCTACCCCGATCTGAGGGTGATCTCGCGAACGTCAGTCACCCGTTATGCAGGGACGGCCAAATCTCTTCCCGAGATTGCGCGCGAGCTGAAGGTCGATGGTCTGGTCGAGGGGACGCTAGTCTGGGAGAGCGGGCGCGTACGTATGAACGTGCAGCTCCTGCACGGCCCATCCGATCGACACGTCTGGGCCAAGGCCTACACGCGCGACCTCCGTGACGTTCTGGCGCTCCAGGATGAGCTTGCCGACGCCATCGCGCGCGAAGTGCGCGTCGCCAGCAAACCATTGCCACGCAGTCGGCGGCCGAGGGCAGGCCCCAGGGACTCGATACCTCATGAGCTTCATGTTCGGGATCTCTACCTGCGCGGTCGCCACGCCCTGCTCGATGGTAGTCGCGTCGGACTCGAGACAGCCATGGCGGCGTACCGGCGCGCGATCGCGCTCGATTCAAGCTTCGCGCTCGCCTATGCGGGGCTCGCCGTCGCTTACACGTATCTGGCCGACTATTCCCTCGCCCCGTTGCGTGCGGCCCTGGACACAGCGCACGTGCTCGCGCGACGGGCTGTGGCGCTCGATAGCATGAGCGCCGAGACGCGGTCAGTACTCGCGCTGACGCTTGGGGACGCGGGAGAGTACCAGGCCGCGGAGCGGGAGTTCAAGCGGGCGATCGAGTTGGGCCCGAGCGATGCACGGGCCTATTACAGATACGCGATTTTGCTCGTCGCGCTTGGCCGGGGCGAGGAGGCCCTTCGGGCGAGCGACCGCGCTGCGGAGCTCGATCCCTTCGGTCCGCAGGGTGTCAGAACGATGCAGCGGTTTGCGGAGTTCCTGGTCACCGGGCAGCGGCCCTGGCTGCCGGTGCCTGTCGCGAAGCGGCGAAATCCGATTCTCACACTCCAACCAGCGCACCCTTGGGCGATCGCGAGTGATGCCGTATTCGCGGCGGAGCAAGGGCAGTGCGTCGAAGCCCGCTCGGGGATCGATCGCGCGCAGGAGCTCATGCCCGACAACATCAGAATGTTCCACCTCGTGACCGCGGTCTACTGGTCATGTGGCGAGCGGGCGCGCGCCCGGGCAGTCGTCAAGCACATGGAGCGGCAGCCGAATGCGGGCGAGCATGGGTACTGGATCGCCATCGCTCATTCGATCCTCGGTGACAACGACTCGGCGTTCTCCTGGCTCGAGCGGGCAGAGTGCGTACTGGGATGCCAGGTCGGTCTGAGGGCATACCGGTGGCTGGACCCGCTGCGCTCTGATCCGCGATACGACCGGCTGCTCGAGCGGCTCGGACTACCCCGCGCAACACAGAGCTCTGGAGAACGAGGGCTGCGGGACTCTACTCAGAACTGATATCGCACCCCCAGCTGCGCCTGACGACGCGCGTAATCGCCGATCGGCTCGCCATAACTGAGGCTGCTCTGCGTGGCCTCGTACTCCGAGTGGTTCCCCCAGCTAAAGGCATTGAACACCTCGGCGGTCACGCTCAAGCGGCCTCCGGGGATGGGAAACGACCTGCCTAACCGCAGGTCCACTGTGCGGTACCAGTGGTCCCACCCGTCTCGGTGATGCGTGCGCACGCCGTTAGGCCAGTCGTCTATGCGCGTTCCGTTCTGGTTGACGTCGGTGCCGACCGTCACGAAGAAAGGACGAGGGCTCGCGATGATCGCGATACCAGACAGGGCGAGGCCAAGCGGAAGCTGGGTCAACCCCGACACCACCAGACGATGCCGCTCGTCGCCTTCGCTTTGTTGCATCGCGTAGGAAGCAGAGTCAGGATAACCGCTCGTCGTAAAATCGCCGAATTCTGATTCGGCCCAGCCAAGCGTGTAGGCGACGTTCAACCGGACGCGCGGTTGGTCGTACGTCACAGACGCGAGCAGCGCACGGAATCTGGCGTCGCCGAAGTCATCCCAGAGCGTTATATCGCCATAACGATTCGTGATGGGGCGCCGACCACCGACCAGTCGGTTGGCGGTCACCGTCACGTACGTGTTTTTCACGCGTTGGCCTACGTAATCCAGATTGGCAGCCGTCCGATCGGTGAGTTGGTGCCCCACGCCGACTGACCACTGGTGGTTCGCCGGGGTATCGAGCTGATCCTTCACGAGCACGAGATTCGGCGGCGACGTGCCCTGTCCCGCCAGGACCCGGCGCCGCAACTCAGCGGGGTCCGTTGTGCCAGGGTTCTGAAAGACGTAGACCCGCCAAGCAGCCGAGATCCTTTCGGTCCCGGCGCCGAAGACCGGGACGCGGTCGTACATCACGCCGTACCCCCCGCGCACGAAAGTCCGGCCAGTGCCCGACACATCCCACGCGACGGCGAAGCGCGGCGCGACATTGTCCACATCGTTCCTGCGATCGCCGGTGTTGACGAACTCATCGCCGAAAGCGCGCTGGAGCGTCGTGTCTCCAGCCCACGGCGCTACGAGCCGCTGATTGAGCGTGTTCAGATCGGCGTCGTATCGGAGCCCGCCAATGATGGTGAGCGAAGAGATCGGCTTCCACTCGTCCTGGAGGTAAGTTCCAATGAACCAACCGTCGATCACTCCGCGGGCGTCACGCGTCGACGTCGGGTCGGACGCGCCTACGCCGATGCGTCCGCGGGAAGGCTGCGTGCTCGTGTCTGTTGCGAATTCGAAGAACCCGTCCTTGTTCAACGGCCTATAGATGTCGGTGCGGGCGCGCGTGATTTCCACACCTGCCTTCAGCACGTGCTGTCCGGCCGGCCCGTTCAACGTATACGACGTTTTGTTGATTGCCCGGATGTGCCGGTCATTGACGAGGACTGGCCAGAGGTTTCGACCGACCTGCACATTCGGATAGGCCAGCGTCGGACCGGGGCGCAGCGCCCACCCATGATTCCTCAGATCCAGAAAGTGAATCGAGAGCTCGTTGACGAGAGACGATGACGTATAGGTGTCCCGAAGCTGCACGCTGTTGACCCTCGAGCTGTTGCCGACCCCCGCGTCGTGGGAGAGCATGATGCCCGCCGAGTGAGTGCCGAAGCCGGATTCACTCAGGATGTGGCGCGTCGCCCAGATCGCGTCGAGCGTGTGCGATCTTCGGGGAGCGGTCAGCCGAAGGAGGCCGGTGTGGACGCGGCTGGGTGCCTTGAAGGTTCCTGCGAGGGTGTCCCAGATGCCGGGTTTGGCTGGCGGTCGTCCGGGAACGACATCGATGAAATTGTCGGTGACCTGCCCTTCGTAGCTCAGGGAAAAGAAGAGGCGGTCCCGCACGAGCGGTCCGCGGAGGTTCGCACCAGTCTGGTATCGGCTGTACTCCGGCTCCCCTTGGGAGGTACTCCTGGCGACAAGTGCCCTGTTCTGGACAAAGCCGAAGAGCGAGCCTTCGAACGCATTCCCGCCTCGGTGGGTCACCGCGCTGATGACGTACGAGGCGCCGTGTGTGTACTCGACATCATACGGATTCATCAAGACGCGAAACTCGCGCACCGATTCCTGCGGGATCGGCGAGCCTTTTTGTGGCTCGCCGACGACCGATCCGATGTATGTGCCTTTCCACTCGACCCCATCGACGTAGAGGTTGGTGAAGCGCGGCTCCGCCACTGGCAGGGAGCCGACGGCGGGAATCGAGCGGCCGGCCTCCGCGGCGTACGTGCGGACGCCGGGCGCGATGGCGGCGAGCTCGAGCACGTTGCGAGAGTTGAGCGGCAGCTTCTCGATCTCTTCCTGAAGTACCGCGGTGGAGATGTCTGTTCGCCGCACGTCTAGCGGCCGCGCGGCAGTGATCACGGTGGGCTCGAGCTCGAGCGCCCCGCGCTCGAGCATGAAATCGAGTATCGCGCGGTGGCCAAACAATAGCCGTACGGCCTCGCGCCGTTGTTGCCGATACCCAATGGCGCGAACCGTGACGTCATACATCCCGGGCGCCAGGCCTAACACTCGATAGGCGCCCCCGCGATCTACGACCGTGCCACGAGAGCTGTTGGTCTCGCGACTTCGAACTTCGACTTGGGCGCCCTCGGGAGTACTGCCGTCGCTTCCGCTGATCGTGCCCTGCAAGGTGACGGTGGTCGCTTGAGCAAGGAGTCCGAGAGGTGCTCCGGCCAGGAGCAGGGTCGCGCAGGTGGCGCGGGGTGAGAGGCCGCGAGGCATCGGTTCCCCCATCAGGACCAGGTTGGCGGTGAGCCTTGCCTCCGCTCATATACCGCCTTCGTCGCCGCCTCGCAATGCACTGAGGGCAGCGGGAGCCAAACCCGCCCCACTCGAGGTGACCCGAGCGTTAGGTAGGAGCGCTGCGGAGGGTTACATCGGACTGAAATTGCCCCCGTGTCCACAAGGAACTCGCCCTGCTCGAACCCGCCGGGACGGCGTCGACACCGGGACCTGCCATGTGTTGCGCTCGCAGCCGCGGTGTGCTACCGGCGGCTTCGTCTCGAGGTGCGAGCAACCCGTCGCGCTCCGTCCGTTCAACGATGTGACGCGATAGGGATTAGAAAGGTCTCCCGGATCGTTCACGGCCTTACGAATGGAGCGGATCCATGCAGTGGCTCGACAGGGCGCGTGCCGCCCTTCGGAGTGCGAAGCGGCTCTCCCTCCCCGACCCCGACCGGGTCGATGTCGGCAGCGTTCCCGACACGGCGCTGCTCATCACCGCCATCGCGGCCGCCCTGCCGCGCACGGCGATCCTGCAGGTGATCGGTCCCCGCAATCCGTCGCTCCTCCCCTTCCTGCTGGCCCGCTCGATCGCCAGGCGGCGAAGCACCGCGGAATATTTCTTCCGGCTCGAGGATGATTCGGTGGCGGCCCTGGCTCGTGCGGCAGCATGCTTCGGGCCTGACGAGGTGTGCTCGCACCTGCTGGTTCAGGACGGGGAGCATACCCTCCTCGAAGCATTCGGCCGCGACAAGGGGGAGGACGTCGTCTGGTTGAGCCGGCGACTCCCGCAATCGCGGCGTCAGCGGTTTCTCGAAATTGTATCGGCGCCGGCGTCCGGGCGTCTTGCGCCCGCCGCCGTCGTGAGGCAACCTAACGGCGTGAGTTTCGCCGTCACGCGCGACGATCCCCACGCTGCCTGGCGCTCGGGCGGCACACGGTCGAGCGCACCCTAACGAGGAGGGTGACACAATGTTGCGCATCGTGGTTCCCGGCCTGGCGGCCCTGGCGCTGCTCGCCTGCGTGCAACGGCCGGCGCTCGTGATCGAAACGTCCACGGGCGATGTCGTGCGGCTCGAAGCGTGGACGGCGAGGCTGTCGTCGTCCTCGGGGGTCAGCGGAACGGCGACCCTCGCGCCCGGCGGCACGCACCGGGAGACGCTGGCCACGATCGCGATCACCGGCGCGCAACCACGGGCAGTGCACGCGTGGTACGCCCACGTCGGGGCATGCGGCCGGGATATCGGCATCCTCATTGGGCCGCAGGCGTATGCGCCGCTGGTGGCCGACGAACAGGGAAACGCCCACTCGTCGGTTACCCTTCCCTTCACCGTGCCAACGAACGGAACCTACTTTGTGAGCTTACGGGCGGGCGCGAGTGAGGGCTCGGGCGTCATCGCGTGCGGCAATCTCAGCAAGGAGAGCCCGGCCACCGGGCCGGCTATCGCAGAAGCACGAGCACCGTAACGGCACATGACTCGTAAGGCCGGGGTGTACGTTTCCTTGCCCGCCCGCCGCATCGATGGGCCGAAGTAGCCGAGCTATATAAGAGTATCGTGGGCCGGAGGCGGCCGTGGACGACTGGATGGTGGAGCTGCACCGCGGCAAATACGACGCGGCGTGGGACCTGTTCATCAACGGCCACCGGCGCGTCATCTTCGCGGCCATTCACCACTATGCGCGCGATCCTGACGACGTGGCCGACATCTTCGCATGGGTGTGCGAGGTGTTGCGGGCGAACGATCTCGAGCGCCTCCGCCGATACACGGAGCGGTCCGGCCACACTGCTCGCTTCACCACCTGGCTCGTCACCGTCGTGCGTCACCTGGCCGTCGACTGGTTCCGACACCGTGACGGGCGACGGCAGCGCCCCGTCATCAGCGGAAGCCTGACGCCGCTTCAGCGTCGCATCTGCGAGCTCGTCTACGTCGATGACCACTCGCACGTCGCCGCGTACGAGCTGATTCGCGGCAGCATGGCGCCCGGCCTGTCCTTCACACAGTTCCTCGGCGAGCTGCGAATCGCGCACGAGATCATGAGCGGACACCGTGGGCAGGCGCTGCACGCGTTCATGAGCCAAATGCCTGAGGGGCCGTCGGCGCAGCCGCCGAGCACCGGTGAGACGGCTGAGCGACGCGCGGTGCTCGACGAGGCGGTGCATTCGCTCGCGACGGCGGAGCGGCGCGTCGTCGATCTCTACGTGATCGATGGCCGTCCCGCCGCGACCGTCGCCACGATGCTTGGCCTTGCCGACGCCAAAGCCGTGTACAACCGGGTGTACCGCGCGCTCACCGTTTTGCGCGAGCGACTCGAGAAGGCGGGGATCCGCCGCGGAGATCTCTGACCGTTCTCCAGGGCGCCGTCGTTTCGACGCACGACGCCGACGGCCGTGTCACTCAGCGTGGCCCGCACGAATTGAGGGTAAGCTTGACACCGCCCTCCTAACGACTATATCCAGTCACCTGTAGGCCGGAGGCGGCCGTGGATGACTGGATGGTCGAGTTGCGACGGGGCAACTCCGATCCGGCCTGGGATCTGTTCCTCGGACGATATCGACGGCTCATCTTCGCCGCGATCCGTCACTATGCGCAGGACTACGATGACGTCATGGACGTCTTCGCGCGCGTGTGCGAGTCGTTGCGCGAGGACGACTTCCGACGGCTCCGCACCTACATCGCGCAGACCGACCACCGCGCCAGCTTCTCTACCTGGCTCGTCACCGTCGTCCGAAACCTGACGATCGATTGGTTTCGCGTGCGGGATGGTCGCCATCGCATCTCGGCGGTCGCCGAGCGCCTGCCACCCACCCAGCGCCGCATCTTCGAGCACGTTTTCCTGAATCGACGAAGCCATGTCGAGGCGTACGAGCTGCTCCGCGCCAGCACGACGCCAACCCTTTCCTTTAAAGAGTTCCTCTCCGAGCTGAGACAGACCTACCACGCCGTGACGAACGGACGGCGCGGTCATCTGTTGGCCGAGCTCGGCGCGCCCGCCCCTAACGACGCGGAGCCGGAGGCGCCGGCCCACGACGACGGCGCCCTCGAGCAGGCCGAGCTGCTGGAGGAGGCGCTTGGGCTGCTCAGCCCGCAGGACCGGGTCGCGGTCCAGATGTATGTGGTGGACGAGCTGCCGGCGGCCGACGTCGCCCGCGTCGTCGGCCTTCCGAATGCCAAGGCAGTCTATAACCGCGTGTACCGGGCACTGGCGATTCTCCGGGAGCGCCTCGAGAGGGCGGGGGTGCGAGGGGGAGGCCTGATGAGCATTCCGGACACTCATGGCCGTCTCACTGGTCATGAACGCTGATCCGGAACACCTGCTTCGGCACGCGATCCCACGGGACGCGCTGCCAACGGCCGAATGCCTCGACGAGGATATGGTCGCGGCGCTTGCCGACGGTACGCTCGATGACGTCGCGCGCACCGCCGTACTCCCGCACCTTGCCGAATGCCCTCGGTGTCGCGGCGCGGTCGCGTCGGTGACGCGGGCACTGCGTGATCCCTCAGTGGCGCGCGAGCTCGAAACGCGTCGCGATACGCGCCGACGGCTCTTCCTCATCGGCATTCCCGCCGCAGCGGCAGCGATCGTTCTGCTCATCGCGATGCCGCGGCCCAATGACGATGTTACTTCGCATCGCGCCCCGACGATTACCGCTGTCTCCTCGCCGGTCCCGATGGCACCGGTCGGGATCGTCGCCGGAGCCGACATCCTGCGCTGGTCGAGCGTGAGCGGGGCGGATCGTTACCGCACGACGCTCTTCGATGCCACGGGCGCCGTGGTGTACGAGACCCAGACCGCGGACACGGCGGTCTCGCTCCCCGACTCGGTGCGCCTGACTCCGAGCCAGTCGTATCTCTGGAAAGTCGAGGCACGCACGGGATGGGGGCGGTGGTCTGCCTCCGAGCTCATCGAATTCACGATTCGATGATCGCCGCCTTGTCGCTGGTCGTGGCTGCGCTCGCCGCGCAGTCGCCGGGAGCCGATTCGCTACGCGTCCTCGCGATGCGGCTGCCGGAGTCCGCGCTCGTCGTCGAGGTGCGTGCGCGACCGCTCCCTGCGCGTGACGCCCTGACTGAGGCGCTCGCTCTGTCGGTCAAGGGGAGCGACGACGCGCTGACCGCCGCGCGGCGGCTGGCTAATGCGTACGCCGCGGCATGGGCCGACTCGTTCCTCGTTCGCGAAGTCGACCACTTTGCTCGATCGTCCGCCGGTCGTCGCGCGGGCAAAGTGTGGGTGGATAGCGTTCGGCGCGCGGGAATCGCGGCATATGGCCGCGATGGACCCCGTACCGCGATCAAAATCTGGCGGCGTGCGCTCTCGCGGGCGGTCGCCATTCGCGACTCTGCCGGGATCGGGGCGGTACTCGGCAACATTGGGGCGGGGCTCTGGCGCGAGGGCCGACTGGACAGCGCGGAGGTCTACCTCGAGCGCGCGCGCCGGGTGGCTTCCGCGATCGGCGACATCCGCGTCGAAGCGAACGCCCTCGGAGCGCTCGCCAACGTCAGCGCGGATCGCGGCGATCTTGCTGTCGCGCGCGAGCGTCACACGCGCGCGCTAGCGCTGCGCGAGCGAATTGGAGATACGCGCGGCGTCGCCGCGGACCAGAACAACCTCGGCCTCCTCGCGCAGGACCTCGGCGACCTGGCCGAGGCCCGGCGCCGATTCGAAGCGGCGCTGGCGCTCAACCGGCGCGACGGGCGCGATGAGGTCGCGGCGACCAATCTCGTGAATCTGGCGGGTCTGGCGAGCCTAACGGGCGACTTCGCGGATGCCGAGGGCCTGTACCGTGATGCGCTCTCCGCGTGGCGGGAGCGGGAAATGTGGGCGGAGACGGCGGACGCGCTTCGGGGGTTGGCCCAGATCGAGATGCGGCGCGGGAACTATCCCGCGGCGCGTTCCGCGCTCCGCGAAGCGCTGACCATCCTCGACCGCACTGGTCCGGAGGCGGATGCAATCGCGACGCAGGGTGAGCTGGCCGCTGCGCTGGCGGCGGCGGGCGAGATGCAGGGCGCGCTGGACGAGCTTCGTCGTGCACAGCGGCGCGCGGATTCCACGCGCGCGCCTCCGGACGTCCGCGCTGGCATCGCGCTTGCGCGCGCCGACCTGGCGGTGCAGCTCAACAGCTTCGTGCAGGCGGACCAGCTGTACTTGCGTGCGGAGCAGCTGTACCGGCTGGTCAACGACGCGGTTGGAGAGGCCGAGGCACAGCAGGGCCGCGGGGCGCTGTTCCTCGAGCGCGAAGATTACGCGCGCGCGCAAACCCTGCTCGAGGCCGCGCTTCGAACGCAGCTCGCAGCTGGGAACCGGCGGTCCGCCGCGCTGACACGCCTCTCGTTAGGAGATGTCGCCCGGCGCCGAGGCGACACCGTGCAGGCGCGGCGCCAATTGTCCCGCGCCGCCGCGGACTTGCAGCGATTAGGCGACCCTGTCGCGTTCGCCGCCGCGCTCGGCGAACGAGCTCGCCTCGAGGCATCGCTCGGACTGCTCGTCGCTGCGGAGTCACTCTACCGGGCAGGACTCCGCCGTCTGACTGGACTTGCGGCCCCGGAAGTCAGCTGGCGCCTCCACGCGGGGCTGGCACTGTCGAGGCGCGCCCAAGGGTTCGCCGATGAGGCGACTCGCGAGCTTCGCGGCGCGCTAATCGAGATCGAGCGTCCGAGCAGGTCCCTCGCGCTTCCGGAACGGCGGTCGGCATTCCTTGCCGACAAGTGGGATGTGTACGCTCAACTCGCGCTCACGGAGCGCGCGCGTGGAAGAATCGGGTTGGCCTTCGAGGCGAGTGAGCGCCTTCGCGCCAGGGAGATGCTCGAGTTGCTTGCTCGAGGCCGGCTGCACGCACCGCGTGGCACGGCCGACACGCTCATCGCGCGCGAGCAGGATCTTCGCAATCGCATCGCCGAGCTGACGCGCGACCTGGAGAGAGCGGCACCCAGGAGCGATGACCTGCGTGGCCCGGATGTGTCCAGCGGCAGCGAGGCCACGCGCGAAGCACTGCTTCGGGCACAGGAAAGCTACACCGAGCTTCGCGCCGAGCTCGCCGAACGCGCTCCGCGACACGCGGCGCTTGTTTCACCGAAGAGCGCAACATGGCGTGACGTCGGCCAACGGCTCGCCTCGAGCGAAGCGCTCATTGAATACATGGTAAGCGACTCGGGCTGCGTCGCATTCGTGGTCCTCCGGGACACGGTAACCGCCATCGACCTGGGGACAACGCGACGTGAGCTCGTCCGACTGATCGAGTTCGCACGTGGAACGCTCCAGCAGCGTGGAACCCCGCGCACCGACTCGCTCTGGCGCGCACCGCTGAGGAATCTGCACCGCTATCTCATCGCCCCGATCGAGCGCAGTGGGTTAGTGAAGGGAATGACCCGGTTCGTCATCGTGCCGCATGCCGAGCTGCACTACCTCCCATTTGCCGCGCTCGTGGACGACGAGGGCCGCTCCCTGATGGAGCGCTACGAAATCGCCGTGACACCATCCGGATCCGTGTGGGTCGCGCTCGGCGAGCGGAAGCATTCATCGGTCCCAACTGGCGTCCTCGCTTTGGCGCCGCGACCCGACGCCCTTCCGGCCTCGCGCCGAGAGGTGGCTGCCATCGAGAAGGCGTCCAACGGGCGCGTGATTGTCGGACGGAACGCGACGGAGGACGTCTTCCGTCGTGAGGCGGCATCGTACCGCGTTCTGCACCTCGCGACCTATGGGGTGCTCAACAAGCACAACCCGCTGTTCTCGTACGTCGAATTGTCGCCCGGCGGTGAGCACGATGGCCGCCTCGAGGTCCACGAAGTGTTCGGATTGCACCTAACGGCGGACCTGGTGGTGTTGTCGGCGTGCCAGACCGGAGTAGGGTCCGGAGCCCTGTCGGATGTGCCGGCTGGCGACGACTGGGTGGGGTTGACGCGCGCATTCCTCCACGCCGGCGCAAAGCGGGTGGTCGCAACCCTGTGGCCTATCGACGACTGGGCGACCGCTGCGTTTATGGACCGGTTCTACGAGAGTCTCGAGGCTGGCGAGAGACCGGAACGCGCGCTCGCGAACGCGCAGCGGACGATGCGAACGACGCGCGCGACCGCGCACCCGTTCTTTTGGGCTGGGTTCGTCGTCGTTGGCGGTTCCGATACAGAATCGGCGAGAAGGTTCGGGGAGGCGCGATGAGTCTGCGTATGCGGTCACGCCTTCGGAGACGGAGGCACGTATGCCTCGCGATGACAGCGGTGGTCATTCTAGTGTGTGCGGCCGGATGTGGTGAGACACCGGACGTTACCAATAACCCACGGCCAGTCCCGCCGACGATTCCGCCGGTGGACTCGACCGATCCCCCGCCCTTGGCCGGCGACACGACCCCAGTCGTCTCCGATCCGGTCAGCGGAGGGTCGTCCGCGACGACGGCCGCATCGTTCACGTCCGGTCACTCCGTCGTCGCGCCGCTTCAAGCATCCGGCTCCGCGGACGTGGCGTACGTGTCGCTCCGCCCTGGAACGGTTCCGGGTGGGGAGCGTGCGACGCTGCAGCGACGGGGAAGCACCATCACCGTCACGGCAACGATCGACGGGGGAGGGCTCGACCCCGTGCCCGTGGAAGCCGCCCCGGGTGACTCGGTCGATGTGACGGTCCAGGTCGCGGGAGGCGCTTTCCGTCGGTTCACGCTTCGCGTACCGGAGAAGCGTCGGCCGCGGATCGTGCGAACCCACCCGCCGCCAAAAAAGAAAGACGTCGCGCTCAACGCCGGTATCGTCATCGTCTTCACAGAGCCGGTCGATGGGGGAACGGTGTCCTCGCCATCCATTCGCCTCCTCAAGGATGGAACGATGCCAGTCCCAGGAACCGCTCACGCGCTGGCGGGGGCGACGGCAGCTGTCGTATTCCAGCCCCAATCACAGCTCGATCCTCGAACGATCTATCGGCTCGTTGTCACGGAAGCGGTCAAGGATCTCGACGGGGACGCTCTCGAGGTCCAAGACACCGTAGAGTTCGAGACGGGAACCGACTACGAGCGGACCGCGAGCCGGGTGACGGTGCTTCCGGACACGACCGTCCTGAGAGTCGGATCCCGCGTGCAACTGTCAGCTATCACCATGGCCGGGGACGACACGATGCGCACGCGTATCTTCGGCGTGCCCATCGCGTGGTTCAGCGACAACGCTGCGGTGGCATCGGTCACGTCGGCGGGGCTGGTGACCGCCATCGACGCGGGAGAGGCGCGGATTCGAGCCGTGGTGCTGAATCAGGAGCAGGTGTTCGGATCTGCAATCGTCATCGCGAGTGGAACACTGGCATCGGTGGAGCGAGTCGAGCTCGCGCCAGCTCCGCCGATCGCTCCACTCACCGGTCGCGTCGAGCTGACGGCGGTGGCGAGAGACTCGGCGGGCAACGCGCTGCCCTTCCGCCAGGTGAGTTGGAGCACTAGCGATTCGACGATCGCGACGGTCGAGCCGATGTCCGGGGGCCGCGCCTGGATCACGGCCGCGGGGCTGGGCACGGCGACGATCACCGCCACGATCGAAGGCAAGAGCGCGGCCGCCGGGATCGGCGTCGTTAGGCCAGGCGCCTACGCGCGGCTCAGCGCCGGCGGTGGTGGCAGTCAGACCTACACCTGCGGCCTCACCACCGATTCGTGGGCGCTGTGCTGGGGGAACAATCACGCCGGTCAATTGGGTAACACGCTCGCGTTAACGGTGATCACGCCCACGGCCGTGGCTCGCGGGCTTCAATTCTCGTCCGTCAGTACCGGGTCGGCGACTACATGCGCTTTGACCTCGAGTGGGGCGGCGCATTGCTGGGGCGACAACACCGTGGGAACGCTCGGCATCGGAAGCACGGCCGGCCCGGAGCAGTGCATTTACGGGTCCTGTAGCATGTCGCCAGTCGCCGTCACAGGCGGGCTTACGTTCTCCAGCATCGCCGTCGGTGGAAACCGTTTCGCATGTGCGCTGACTCCGAACGGTAACGCATACTGCTGGGGGAGCAACGAGAACGGTCGGTTGGGGATCGGTGTCGCCACGGGACCAGAGTCGTGCAATCCGTTTGCCCAGGAGCCCGGCGCGCCATGCAGCAGCATGCCAGTACTCGTCACCGGCGGGCTGACGTTCTCGACCCTAACGAGCGGCGGGTCCCACAGTTGCGCGCTGACGCCTGGCGGGGTCGCCTATTGCTGGGGCTCGAACCTTGGCGGTCAACTGGGAGACGGTACAACAATCGATCGGTATTCACCAACTCGTGTTGCGGGAGGGCTTGAATTCGCATCGATCAGCGCCGGCTCGTCACACACCTGCGCGCTGACGTTGGTCGGAGAAGCGTATTGCTGGGGAGAGAACGGGGAAAGTCAACTCGGCCTTGGGTCAACGACGGGTCCTGAGCTATGCCCCGACCAGTTCGGCGGTCGAACGTGCAGTACCGCCCCAGCCGCCGTTGCAGGGGGCACCCGGTGGGAGACTGTCGTCGCCGGCGGATACCACACCTGCGCGCTTACGACCGCGGGCGCCGCATATTGCTGGGGGTACAACGGCGGCACACTCGGCGACGGAACCACCATTGCTCGCTCGACGCCGACTCAGGTCGCGGGCGGACTCACGTTCGCGAACCTGACCGCCTCCGGTTCCCACACCTGCGGAGTCACCTTGAGTAACATCGCGTACTGCTGGGGAAACAACCAGACAGGCTCGCTCGGCTCCGGAACAACGGGACAGGATCCGGTGGCGACGCCCGTGCGCGTCGTGGGCCAACCATAGCTAGATGTACGGCTCCATGCGACACGCACGGGAGGATCAGCTCGCTGGAAGCTTCGGCTGAACTCCGCTGTGACCCATCCGCGGGGAGGACACCTTGAGGATGACTGGAGCGCTCTGCGTCACGGAGGGAGTGACCTAACGACTTGCCACCCCTGCGTACTGCTGGGAATGGAACCGGCTGCGCCAGCTTGGCGACAGATCCGCGATCAATCGCACCGTCCCGTCGAAGTCGCGGCCCGGCGATAACGCGCAGGAGCGGCCCACTGGCCTGTCACAGCCGGAAAGCTCCAGTTTGACCTCCCTCGTGATCCGTAGCGCACACTGAGCAATCGCTGACTCATCGTCGTTACACGATGATGCGTGACCTTCGGGCACAGCGCATCCGCTCGCTGTACGCTCCAGGCGTGGGGACGGCGCGGTGAGGGTTGGTTCACATGGAGGGACTGCTATGCGTGTAACCGCTTACGCGATGCTCCTGATGCCCCTGCTCCTCAGCTGCGATACGGTGAAACCGACCGAGAGCGGGCTCGCGGTGCGCCCGCATTATGTGAGCGGAGACGAGCTGTCCGAGACGGCACTCGTCGTCGGCAATTTCATCCCCATGTCCTCGATGAACAGCATCCTGCGCTACGACGCCAGTGGCCGCTTCGTCGACGTCATGACGAACCTGAGTCTGCCTAACGGCCCGCGCGGTGGCTGCTGCCTGACCTTCGGACCCGACGAGAAGCTGTATGTGAGTGCGGGAGGCGGAGCGCTGGCCGGCCACGTCAACCGATTCAACGGCGTCACCGGCGAGCTCATCGACCAGTTCGTCGCGCCCGGCAGCGGCGGTCTTTCCCGCCCCCTCGTCGTCGTCTTCGGTCCAGACGGCAACCTGTACGTCGGCGACATCGGCTCGCGCAGCATCCGCCGGTATGACGGTCACACGGGCGCGTTCATCGACCACTTCGTGCCGCCTGGCAACCTCGGGAACACTGGTGCCACGCCGCAACTCTTCGTGTTCGGCCCGGACGGGAACCTATACGTCGTCAGTCCCGCTCTGAACGGCGTTCGCCGCTTCAACGGAACGAGCGGCGCATTCATCGACGACTTTGTCACCGGCACGGTCGACGAGCCGGTCAACTCAGGGCTCACGTTTGGCCCTGACGGGCACTTGTACGTCGGCGTCGGCAACGGAGTCAACCGATACGACGGCCTAACGGGCGCTCTCCTCGGCGCATTCGTTGCGCAGGGCAGCGGTGGGCTGGCGGTTCCCGTGGGGATGGTTTTCGGCCCGGATGGCAACTTCTACGTCGCCAGTCCCGGGTCCGTGGGGGATGGCAGCGTACTCCGCTTCGACGGACGAACCGGCGCGTTCCTCGACGCGTTCGTGCCGTCGACCGAGCCACACATCACCGGTCCGCGCCTCCTGGCGTTCAAATCGACGATCACCATGTGTCACCGTCCGCCGGGTAACCCGGCGAATCAGCAGACGATCTCCACCGGCTACCTCACCGCCGACAGCCATGTCCAGCACGGCGACGCGGTCGGCGCGTGCCCGTGGTCGGCGCCCGTCAACCTCGGTTCCCCGGTAAACTCGAGTGGCGCGGAAATCGAAGTCTCAGTCTCGAGCGACGACCTCAGCCTTTACATCGCCTCCAATCGCTCCGGCGGCTTCGACATCTGGGTGTCCCACCGCGATCGCGATGACGAGCCGTGGGGAGAACCACAGAAGCTCGGCCCTGCCATCAATACGTCGGGCCGTGAGCAAGCGCCCTTCATCTCACGTGATGGACGCTCTCTCTACTTCTTCAGCGATCGCGACGCCATTGGGGGCCAGACCGACATCTACGTCTCTCGGCGACACGACAAGCGCGACGACTCCGCGTGGGAGGTTCCGGTGAATCTTGGGAGCGGTGTCAACGGCACCGCAAACGAGACGCTGCCAGTGCTCTTCGAGAATGACGCAACCGGAACGACGACACTCTACTTCAGCTCGAACCGCGCGGGCTCCCCCGGGTCTGACATCTATGCCAGCACTCGTCAGGCGGATGGGACGTTCGGGCCGGCCGTCGTCGTAGCCGAGCTGAGCAGTCCTCGCAGAGACAGGGTGCTCGCCATTCGGCGGGATGGCCTGGAGATTTTCCTCGCCTCTGACCGGCCCAACTTGACGAACGCGCCGTTCGACCTATGGGTCGCAACGCGCGCCACGACTTCGCACCCTTGGTCCACGCCGGTGAATCTCGGACCGCCAGTCAACAGCTCCGCCGATGAGGGAGCTGCCGGGCTCTCCTTTGACGCACAGACCCTCTATTTCACCTCCAGCCGTCCGGGGGGATCGGGGGCGCAAGACCTGTGGGTGACCACCCGGTCAAAACCTCGCCTGCAGGACGATTGATCATCTCCGGGATGTGCGCAGCAACAATGTGATGCGACATCGGATACACGGAGGCCGTATGCTCGACGAGATGGGAATCCTCCGCACTTCCATATCGATCGAGCATCCGGCCAACCGCGGCACGCTGATCGAGCTCTCCGACGTCATCGTCGACACGGGAAGCGAATACACCTGGATCCCGCAAGCCGTGCTCGCATCGCTCGGCCTCACGCCGGAGCGCGTCGTCGCCTTCGTCACGACGGACGGCCGCGAGATCGAGCGCGGAATCGGCTTCGCCAATCTCTACGCCGAAGGGACATCGACGCCCGACATCGTCGTCTTCGCCGAGCGCGGGGACCTCATCCTCCTCGGCGCACGCACGCTCGAAGGGCTCAACCTGCGGATCGATGTGGTGGCGAGACGGCTCGTTCACGGCGGCCCGGTGCCGGCCGCCGCTTCGGCCCTAACGAGCGACGCCCGACAGCTGCTCCACCCACGCGCGACTCGCGTCCCCTATCTCCGCGAGAACCTCGGCGTCGGTCCGGCCGGATCGCTTGAG
>DASTYE010000029.1:0-3570 GCA_035765135.1 Gemmatimonadaceae bacterium
ATCGTCCGGTCGTGTGGCGCGCGAGAGCGCCGCCGCATACCGCAGTGCGGGCTCCGAAGCGGCGACATCACGCACGAGGCGCTGCACGGCGAGCGTTCCTTCCGCGTCGAGGACGGGCGATAACGCTGGTGCGCCGCTGCCTGTCGTCGCCCGCAGGATCGACACTTCATCATCCTCGCCGGGATAGCCGATGCGAATGTCGAAGAGAAAGCGATCGAGCTGGGCTTCCGGCAGCGGGTACGTGCCCTCCTGCTCAATCGGATTCTGCGTCGCGAGCACGAAGAACGGCTCGGGGAGGTGCATGGTGTGACCGGTCGCGGTCACGCTGTGCTCCTGCATCGCCTCGAGCAGCGCTGCCTGGGTGCGCGGTGGCGTACGGTTGATCTCATCGGCGAGAACGATGTTGGCGAAGATCGGTCCGCGAACGAAGCGGAAGGAGCGCGCCCCGGTGGCGCTGTCCTCCTCCATGATTTCCGTTCCGGTGATGTCGCTCGGCACGAGATCGGGCGTGAACTGAATACGCCGGAACTCGAGCTGCATCGCTTCGGCGATGGAGCGGATCATGAGCGTCTTCGCGAGGCCGGGGACGCCGACGAGCAGCGCGTGTCCGCCCGCCATGATCGCCATGAGGATCTCGTCGAGCACTGCCTGCTGCCCGACGATCCGCCGGGCCACCTCGTCGCGCAGGCGGATGACGGAAGCGATTACGGCATCGCGATCGGCGGGCTCCGCGGCGCGGTCGCGCCGCTGCGCCGTGACGCTCACCTGACCGGCCGACGGCGCCGGTGGGTCACGAGAAAGATCGAGCCATCGATGGCGCCAGCGTCCGACACCGAGGCCCGCTCGTCCAGCACCTCGAATCCGCGCAGCTTGATGACGTACGCATCGGCATTGGCGCGGGGATTGAGAGCGCGCAACGCTGCCGACTTCACCTCATCCACCGTCGCATCGGGCGCGGCCGAAATGCGCACGACGTCCCACAGCTCCGGTACCTCGACGCGGAGTGTCAACGATCGCCCGTCGGCGCTGCCGACGTGTACCGTATCGCGCCGACTGCGCAGGGACCCGACGAACGGCACGCTCACGCCGCCCCCTGAGCTGTCGCGGGCGCCGGCGGCAGCGTCGAGAAGAATCGCTGCACCTGCATCTCGAACAGGTACGTGGACGCGCGCACCGCCGTACCGCCCTCGGCCGATGCAACGCCGATCACCAGCTCCTCGCCACCCTGCCCGCGAAACGAGGCGAAGGTATCGCCTTCCTTCTCGAGAAACGCTGCGTACAGGGGGTTGCGGCGCGCGAAGAATTTCTTCGCCGCCTCGAGAACCTCCGTCGAGCTGAGTCGCGTTCGGTACTCGAAGATCATGGTCGCTGTGACATTACGAGAGCGCGAGCGCTTCGCGCGCCGCATCCGGAACGTACTCCACGGGAAGATCCACCACGAACGTCGATCCTTCATCGGGCGTCGAGCGCAGGGTGATGTCTCCACCCAGGAGCCGCGCGAGGCGCCGCGAAAGCGCGAGCCCGAGGCCGGAGCCGCCGTAGCGCCGCGTCACCGATCCATCCACCTGACGAAACTCGTCGAAGATCAAGTCCTGGGCCCCATGCGCGATTCCGATGCCCGTATCCCGCACCGTGAAGCGGACCCTGCCGTCGCTCACCGTCACCGAAGCACGAATCTCACCCCGCGACGTGAACTTGAAAGCATTGCTGAACAGATTTCCCAGAATTCTTACGACTTTGCGCCGGTCGCTCTGCATTTGAACCGACCAGTTCTCGGGCACGTCGACGTGGAGCGCGACATCCTTGTGTCGCCCGCGAGTCGATGCGACGGCTTCATGAAGAGCCTCGACGGGATCGAACGCGTCGATGTGGATCGTCACCTCTCCGCGCTTGAGCGAGGTGAGGTCGAGGAGATCATCGATGAGTGTCAGCAAGCGCTCACTCGCCGACGTCACCTGCGCCAGCGTGGTGCGCTGCTCCTCGGTGAGCGGGCCGGCCAACCCTTCCTGAATGAGATAGGTGTAGCCGAGCACGGCGGTGAGCGGCGTTCGCAGCTCGTGCGACATGTTCGCGAGGAACTCGTCCTTGAGCCGTCGCGCCTCGAGCGCCGCCACGTACTGACGTTCCAGCTCGGAGTTCGATTCCACGAGAGCAGCGTTCGCGCGCCGCAGCTCCTCGATGAGCGACGCTTTCTCGGCGGTCGCTGCCATCTGGTCCGAGACGATGCGCAGCAGCCCGCGCTCGACCTTGTCGAACCCTTCGGACTCCGCGAAATAGAAGGCGACCGCCCCGAGGACGCCGGTACGCGTCTCGAGTGGGAGCGCGATGATCGCGCGGAAGCCCAGCTCCGTTGCCGCTTCCTGCCAGTCAACGAGCGATTTGTCGGCAAAGACATCGGGCACCTGCACCACGCGCCGTTCGCTCGCCGCTTCGCCGCTCGGTCCGCGTCCGAGGCGCACGCGCATCTGGCCGAGGAACGGGCGAAATTTCTCCGGCCAGTTATAGGCCGCGGCGAGACGCATGACCTCCTCGCCGCGCTCCACGAGGTACACGGAGGCGAACGATGCGCCGACGAGCGGGCTCACACGCTCGAGCGCGAACTGAAAGACCTCTTCCGCCCGATCCGCGGTGAGGAACGCATGCACGATCTCGCGCACCGCGACGAGCTCGCGGATGGCGCTGTCTTCGGTATCGACAGGGATGCGGATGCGGGTGGCCGTCACGCGCATGAATCTACCGGCGACGCGCCGATGACGGCTAGTCGCCCCGGTTATGGGCCGCGATTCGATCGATCAGCGCGGGCAGCTGCGCGACGAACGCGGAGCGCGCCATGACCTGAACGCCGGCGGCGCGCGCGGCGTGGATGGCCTCGACGTTGGTGTGCCCGGCGAAGCCGATTACGGGGACGGTGGCCGCCTCCGGCCGCGCATGCAAGCGCCCAACGACGGTCGCCGCGTCGAGGCCGTCCATCTCGAGATCCATCAGGACGACGGCGGGGACGGCATTCCCGAGGTGGCGATCGATCTGCTCGACGGTCTTCGCGACGCGGAGCGGAACGCCCGCGCGCCGGGCGACGTCGTCGATCTTCGACCGGAAGAGCAGGTCGGTGATGACGAGCAGGACGGCGGCTGTAGAGGCTGGAGGCACGGAGTTGGATTTGAAAGGCAGAGATGTCAGGTGTCAGACGTCAGAATTCAGACGTCAGCGGTGGACAACAGCGACGCCGTCATCCGGCGATCTGACATCTGACGTCTGACCTCTGAATTCTCTGCCGTTTATCGAGCCACATTGCTGACCGCTCCATAGATGACCTTCGTTCCGAATAACAGACTCGTCACAGGCACACGCTCGTCGTTGCCGTGCATCCGCTCCTCGTCGTCCTGCGCAAGTGGAAAGGGCAGCATCCCGTACGTCTGAACTCCCCATGCTCGCAGCCGCGCGCTGTCAGTGGCCCCGGTGCTCATGTACGGCACGACCGTTATCGTGGAGTCCACGGAGCGCACCGCGTCGGCGATCGCCGTGAACATCGGCGAGCGGAAGGAGGAAGCGGGGGCGTCGATCGTGTCGCGA
>DASTYE010000030.1:0-8255 GCA_035765135.1 Gemmatimonadaceae bacterium
GGCGCGCAGCGCCGCGGGTGCGACGACGAGCGGGTCGCGCGCTCCCGCGGCGACGGCAAGCGCCACGAACGTCTTCCCCAGCCCCACGTCGTCCGCGAGCAGCGCGCCGCCGTGCTCGGCGAGCGCCGCGCGGGCGCGCGCGACGGCCTCGCCCTGATGGGGTCGCAGCGTGACGCTGCCTAACGACTCGGCCGCCTCGGGCTCCAGCCACCGGTGCGCGATGATCGCGCGAACCGCCGCGGCAGGGAGAAACGTCAGCGGCCGATCCATGCCAGGAGAGGCTCGAGGTCGGCGGCGCGAAGGCGGTACGCGCCAGCAACGGCGTGCAGGATCTCATCATCATCCGGCTCGTTACCCTCGGCGGCACGCTCGGCCAGCGGAACGAGCACGCGCCGGGCACGATCCCAATCGCGTGGGACAGGAAGGAATGCCACCGTCCATCCGAGATACCGTCGATAACCGCCGCGCGCTGGCTCCGCGATCGAGTTCAACCAGGCAGCGGCCAGCGGAGAGTTCAGCAGCGCCGCGAGTGCCTGCGCGTCATCCTCTCGCTCACACGAGATCACGTAGCAGCTGTTGAGCGGAACGGCCGGGTTGCCCGAAGGCAGCACGATGGCGCGCGGTACCTTCCCCATGTCCGCCCACACCACCCGCGCGCGTCGACAGTCAGCCGCCGCGGTGCGGAAGAGCGCCCACCAGCACGAGCCTCGCGCGTCCGTCCGTGCAGCGAGGCGAGGGCGCCACCGCTCGAGCCACCGGCGAGCTCGCGGAGGCAGTTGCGTCAGCGCACGCCCGTCAGGCGCATGCGTCCACACAATCGCCTCATCGCTCGCCACCAGACGCCATCGCGCGAGATGCTCGCCCCGCACCACCGGTCGCAGCATCGACTCCTCGACCGGCGCGTCCACCGCGCGCACGATGAACGCCTCGTTGCAGCCACACTTCACGCCGAGCATGGGGCGGCCGAGCGGTGTTTCGTGGAGGGGGACGCCGGCCTGGCGGAGCCGATCGAACGCGTCGCGCGCCGGCGGCGGAAGCACGAGCCACGGGGCGGCGTCGTCGGTCTCGATGCTCAACGCCGCACGGGGCAGCATCCACTGGATTGTGTCGTCGCGTCGGTGGATGGCGATCGTGACATCGCGCGGTGCGGCAATGCGTCCTCGTCGCGCGACGAGGAGCGACGGGTAGGCTGCCGCGTCGAACGCGCCGGGAAATTCCGACCAGTCCTCCAGCGCAAGCACGGTACCCCGCTCGGCGAGGAGGCGGCGAACGCCGCCGCCGGCGAGCGAGTGCCACAGCTTGGACGGGAGCAGGAGCGCGAGTGGTGCGCCGTGGCGGAGGAGCGAAAGAGATCGCTCCACGAACAACGCCGCGAGATCGACTTGCGCGGCAAACCCGTGGCCGGCGCGAGCGGCTTCGGCCCCGTGCTCCCACGATGCACGCGCGAACACGGAATACGCGGCCCGCAGGCGCTGTCGCTGCTCCATCGGGATACGATGCAGACGAACCCACGGTGGATTGCCGACGATCGCGCCGAATCCTCCGCGTGCCGCCGCATCGGGAAAGTGCGTCGCGAAGGAGAAGGGAAGGGCGCCGCCGTGCATGAGCGTCCGGCGCGCCGCGCGCAGCTCGCGCGAGCGCAGGCGCAGCGCCTGCGCCTCGGCGCGCTCCGACGACGTTGGAGAGTAGCGTTCACCAAACAGGTCGCGACCGCGCCACGCAGACAGAAGAGCGCGACGACTCGCGGCGCAGCGCGCGATGGCGGCTTCGAACACGGCGCGAGCGTGTGCGCGCTCCGCGCGATCGAGCTCCCGTTCGAGCGTGCGCTTTCGCGATCCCGAGGCACGCGCGTAGCGAGCGCGCAACCGCGCGATGCGCGGACCGCCGGGCACGATGGCCACGTCGAACGCGGAACCGGCGAGTGCGTCGCCGACGCGAATGTGGCGATCCAGATTCGGGAGTGGCGGCACGCGAAGCGGATCCGCCTCGTCATGCTCGATGACGACGGCAAGCCAGAGGCGGAGCTCGCACAGCCACACGGCGGTGGGGTTGATGTCCACGCCGAAAATCGACCGCGTGAGCAGCGCACGGCGGATGGTGACGGCGTCGCGCGCATCTCCACAATGCCGGAGGGCCGACGTCAGCTCCTCGAGCGCGTGTACGAGAAAGGCGCCCGACCCGCAGGCCGGATCGAGAACCGTCAGGTCGTGCACGCGGTGACGCAGCAGGGTCGCCGCAGCGTCGTCGACCATGAGACCGTCGAGCGCAGCACGAACGTCCGTGTCGGAGAGTCCCGGCCCCGTCAACGCCTCCGACAGCGCCGCGCGGGTGGTCCGCGAGACGAGCGCGTGAGGTGTGTAGTAAGCGCCACTCGCGCGCCGGTCTCGTGAGGCCATCAGCGATTCGAATGCCTTCCCGAGCATCTCTGGATCGACGGCTGCGTCCGACCACACGCCATCGTCCTCGCGCGCGGTGAATCGATAGCGGGAGAGCAGGTCGTCGAAGACGCGCGCCAGCGCCTCATCGGGGAATCGCAAGGTCCGGTGACGCCGCTCGAGCGCCGAACGCGCGAACAATCCGCCATTGAGGAACGGGATCGTGCCGAGCGCGCGCGCGGCGCTGGCGCGTCGGTGTACCGGGGTGTTGAGCGTTCCGAAGAACAGTGGAAGCAGCAGTCGTCGATGCGCGCCGCCGGCTCCGCCGGCGCACGTCTCGAAGTGTCGGGCGAGGAACCGGCGATCGCCGTCGAGCCATCCTTTCGTCTCGAGGAAGGAGAGGAAGAGCATCCGAGACAGCCAGAGCAGCGCGATGTCGCGACGGTCGTCATCGTCGGCTCGCGTCGATGCATCCTGCGCGAGCCGTGTCACCACGCCCTCGAGAGCGCGATAGAATCTCCGGGTCAGCGCGTCGCGGCCGAGGACTTCGACCCAGCGCGTGTGCGTCATCACGTCGTCGCCATCCGTCGCCGTGGCGACCGCGCACAATGTTTCGGCATCGCTCGGTACGACGCGCCGGCGGTCGACGGTGAGCGCGGCGACGCGCGGCCGCGCACGGTCGGCGGTCCAGGTGGCAATGGTCAGGGCACTCGCTCCGCGCTCGAGGGCGAGGACGAGCCACAACAGGTGTGGAGCCCGGGCGGTTAGGCGCGCGGCGGTATGTGCGACACGCTCACGCAGCGGTGTGCCGCGCGGCCACTCGAGAAGCAGGAGGCGAAGCGCGCCGGCGCCGGGGATGATTCGCGCGCCGGTCGCGTCGACGAGCCCAAGCGACTCACGCGCGTCGTCGGCGATCGGGAGTGGCGACCCCGTGCATCCGATGGCACGCGCAATGGCAGGCAGATGGTCGAGCGTGGCGGCGCCGGTGAGCAGATCGGCGGCTGTGCGCGTGGAGAGCACGCGCCACTGTAGAGCGGTGCCGCGAAACCACCGGCATCGAGGGAATGCGCGTGGTCACGAAAATGGAACTCCCCGGCCACCCTTACAGGCGCGACCGGGGAGGTTCCACTCGGAGGTGGAAGCAGGTGTGCTTCCATTTCGTTCGACACCGGTTCCCGGAAAAAGGTTCCCTACCCAATCCGGTACTCCCGTTCCTTCCACTCGACCCGGCGCCCGCGGGCGATAGCCCGGAGAAAAATGTAAGCGACCAGCAAATTTCCCAGCGGCGCCAGGACGGCGTACCAGGGGCGTCGCGTCATCGCCCCGTACACGAGCGCCCACCATCCGAGCAGCGCGAGGCTGGCCACAACACTCCAGAGCCAGACTCCTTCGGAGGCTACTCCAAGCGCCGCGAGCGCCAGGCCCACAAACGGGGCGAGCCAGAAGATGACCGGACTCATGAGAAGCGCTGGAAAGATCACGCGCCAGATCCTGCCCGGCGGAAGGGTTTCGACACCGCCCGCGTAAGCGTTCTTCATCCAGCCCCGGAGCAGGGCGCCGAGCGATGCGTACATGCGCGTGGACAGCTGGTGAAGTCCGAGGATGAGATGCACCCGCATCCCATGTCTCCGCGCGCGCATCGCCAATGCGAGATCCTCGGCGACCTTTCCCTTCACGCTGGCGTGCCCGCCCAGCGCCTCGTAGGCCAATCGCGGAAAGAGCATGTACTGACCGTTCGCGATGACGTCTTCCGGACGCGTCGCGCGCGAGACGATTTCGCTGCCGCCGTAGCGGGCGAACAGGAGGGAGAAGATCTGGGGCTGGAGCAAGCGCTCCCAGAAAGTACCGAGCTCCTGGGTCCCCGCGACGGAGAGCAGATCGGCCTTCCGCTCCGTGAGCGCGCGCACGGACCGGACGTGGAGATCGGGGGCGTGGACGGTATCGGCGTCGGTGAAGCACAGCACCTGGCCGCGCGCGAGCGAGGCGCCGTGCGCGCACGCCCATTGCTTGCCGAGCCAGTCGGGCTCGAGATTGGGGACCTGGACGACGCGTACGCGCGCATCGCCGGCGCCCGCCTCACGAGCGATACGCGCCGTGTCGTCGGTGGAATGATCGTCCACGACGATGATGTCGAGCGCGGGGTAGGTGGATGTGATGAGCGACGCGACGCATCGTCCAATGTTGGCCGCCTCGTTCCGCGCCGGGACGATCACGCTCAGCGGCGGCGCGTCAGGCGGCGGTGTGGCGGAGTACTCGTCGAGATGACGCGACTGCGCGGCACGCCAGACCATGACGAGGACTGCCGCGGTCCACGGCGCCGCCGCGAGCAGCGGCGCCCACGTCACGATATCGTGGCTCCGGGGAGGCGCGCGCCCGTGGGCGTCTCGGGGACGACGGTGACCGCGTCCGGCCGAAAGCGCGTGAGAATCGTCGCGACGGTCATGTGTCCGGTGACGTTCGTGCCGGTGCGAAACATGTCCGGGATGGTGTCAATGCTGAGGAGGATCCCGATGCCTTCCACGGGAATGCCGGCGGCCACCAGCACCGGGACCATGGCAATGATGGATCCGTTCGGGATCCCGGGAACGCTGAAGCTCGTGAGGACCACGGTCGCGATGACGGTGGCCAGCTGCCCGAGACTCAGCTCGACTCCATAGAGATGCGCGACGAACAGCACGCTCGCCGTCAGCCCGACGCCCGATCCGGCGCGGAACGTCGAGGCCGACAGCGGAAGGAAGAATCGCGAGATTTCCGGCGGATAGCGGAGCTGGGTCTCTCCCGCTTCGATCATCGCCGGCAGCGCGGCGAGCGACGAGCGGGAGCTGAAGGCCACGGCCTGGGCCGGCGCGAGTGCGCGGGCGAATCTGCCTAACGGCGTCCGACCCAGCACCGATGCGCTCGGATACAGTACGAGCAGCATGTAGGCGAGTGACAGCCCGGACACGAGGACGATGAATCCCGCGAGCGCGCCGGCCGCCGCCAGTCCCATGCGCGCCGCGAGCGGAACCGAGAGCGCGAAAACGCCGATCGGCGCGAGGGCGAGCACCCAGCGGACGAGCACGAGCATCGCGTCGGAAAGTCCCTCGAAGAACGAGACCACCGGCCGTCGGCGCGCGGGCTCGAGACGGAGCAGCGCGACGCCGAAGAGCAGCGAGAAGATGATGAGCGGCAACATCGCGGCATCGGCGGCGGCGCGAATCGGATTCGGCGGCACGAGATCGATCAGCCACTGCGCGAACGAAGGCAATCGTCGCGCCTGCTCGGCCACCGCGCCGGGGTCGGCCGCACCGGCGCGAACGGAGGCGGTTGACGCGGGGTCGATCATCCAGGCCAGCACAGGCTCCGCGATGATCGCGCCGAAGATCGCGCCGCCCAGCACGAAGACGATGAAGAGCAGCAGTGCGCGCCATCCGACGCGACCGATGGCGCGCGCGTCGGGTGCGCCCGCGACGCCGACGATGAGACTGGCGACGACGAGCGGGACGACCGTCATCCGGATGGCGTTGATGAAGATCGCGCCCAGTGGCTCGATCCATGGCACGATGCCGCTCAGACCCGGATAGGCGTTGACGACGAAGCCGAGCACGAGGCCGGCGACGAGGCCGATGAGAACTTTCACCGTGAGCGACATGCGGCGAAGTTACCGGCGTCGCCGGTCGCGCGCGAGCGAGCGTGCAAAAAAAAAGGGCGCCCGTGAGGGCGCCCTTTCTTTCATGGAACGGTGCCTAGCGATTTCCGCCCTGGCTCCCCGATCCGCCCATGCCACCGCTCTTGTCGCGCTGGCTGCCGGCTCCACCCTGGCCACCGGTCTGACCGCTCTGACCGGGACGCTGTGCGCCACCACTGCCGCCGGCGCCACTCGCGCTCTGGCCGGTGCCGCTCTGACCAGGACGCTGTCCCGCGCCACCCTGGCTTCCGCGCTCGCGTCCACCGAGCTCATCACCTGCACCTTCGTCACCAATGGTCTCGTCTTCGAGATCGCTCTCGGGACGCGATGCACCAAATCCACTGCCTGCGCCGGGGCGTCCGCTCTGCTCTTTGCCCGCGCCGCCGCTGCCCGAGCGCGAGCCTTCATGCCCACCGCCGTGCGAGCCGCCCTGCGACCCGCTCTGCGAACCTCCAGGAGACCCGCTCATCCCTTTCTGGCCGCCCTGCGAACCCAGTTCCTCGTTTTGGTCCCTGTTACGATCCGCCATGGTGATGTCCTCCCTGCTGAGTCAGCGTGCTGCTCGCGACGCTTGCGCGCCGCACTGGACTGCCGCACAAGGGCAACGCGTGTGCCACGTCACGTTTCGCCTGCCCAATGATCACCGCGGTCGCTGTTGACCCCGGTGTTGGCGGCGTCTACGTTGCGCGACTCGAATTATGCACATGGCATGCTTTTATTGCGCGACCTTTCGCGCACGCGATCGGCAGCGCGCATGAGCAGCGCAATCAATGCGCGTCGCGCCCCGCCTTTACTCGGCGCTGGTGCACGCGTCGCACTCGTGGCGCCTGCTGGTCCGCTTCGCGGCCAGGCGGATGTGGATCGTGCCGTGGGCAACGTGCACGCGCTCGGATGGGAGCCCGTCGTCGCACCGCATGCGCTCGAGCGCACGGGATATTTCGCCGGTGACGATGACACCCGTGCCGCGGATTTCGAGAGTGCGTTGCGCGACCCGCGCATCGACGGCGTGTGGTGCTTGCGCGGTGGGTACGGCGCAATGCGCCTGCTCGACCGCATCGACTGGAGCATTCTTCGTAAGGAGGCGAAGCCGGTCCTCGGCTACTCCGATGTCACTGCGCTGCACGGCGCGATCGCTCGTCAGGCTGGGCTCATTTCGTATCACGCACCGACCGCGCGCGCCGAGCTGTCAGATTTCTCGCGGGTCTCACTCGTGCGCGCGTTGACCGAGGGCGCCGATTCCTGCGGTGTCGCCGCCGATGCGCGTGTGATTCGCCCGGGCCGCGCGACGGGACGGTTGGAAGGGGGGAATCTGGCCGTCCTCTCCGCGCTGGTGGGGACGCCCTATTTCCCATCGCTGGACGGCGCGATCCTCGTCCTCGAGGACGTCAACGAAGCGGTCTATCGGATCGACCGCATGTTCGCGCAGCTCCATCTGTCAGGCGCGCTGAGCGGCGTCCGCGCGATCGTGTTCGGCCAGTGCACGAACTGTCCCGAGGAATCCGATGATGACGGAGCGCGACGACTCGACGATGTCTTGTTCGAGGTGGCCGACCGTTTGCGCATTCCCTGTCTTGCGGGCGTGCCGGTGGGGCACGTGCCGGAGCAGTGGACGGTGCCGCTGGGAGAGGTGGGCGAGGTGGACGTGTCGGAGAGGTCGTTGACGGTCGTGAGGTGAGCGAGGTTGCCAGGTAGTCGAGGTCGTCAAGGTGGTCCACGTTGTCGAGGTTGGCCTGCATTCCGCGTCAGGCTTTGCCGGAAACGGTGCACGAGGTAACCCACGCGATTCGAAGCATCTGACGCTGGTTGCACCGCCTCTGGCGGCATGTACTCCAGGACGACAATGGCATCGAGTAGCGTCTGTAATTCCCGAAGCGACCCTTCGGCGATCGATAGAAAATGCCGCATCTCGCCGGTCCCGCGGCGCCCGAATCCCTCGGCGATATTCGCCGGGATAGACACGGCCGCTCGACGCAATTGGGAAGCGAGCCCGTAGCGCTCCACCGACGGCAGCTGGGCGGCGAGGCGATATGTGGCGGCCAGGAGGCGCATGCTCTCTTTCCACGCCACCAGGTCACGGTGAGTCCTGGTGACTCCGCGGGTAGACGTCGCGGAGCCGAGCGATTTCATTTGCGGAGTATTGTCATCGCTCGCGATTTCTCACCATCGGCTGCCCGCGACCAGTTCCATTTCATGAGCCCCCCTCGACGACCTTG
>DASTYE010000031.1:0-24469 GCA_035765135.1 Gemmatimonadaceae bacterium
AGCGTGAGGGCAGCCGAAACGACGGCAATCAGCGAACGATTCATCGGGAGATGGAACTCCGGAGTTGTGGGGACGACCTGGGACTCGGCGAACGGTCCCGATCCGCGAGGAGACTGCCGAGGGCGCGGACGAGCCCATCGAGAAGTGAGGCACCGCCCTGCCGCGTGAGCTTGAGCGACAACGGGTGTGAGCGCTTCACTTCCGCCTGAAACTGTACATCGTGAAAGGCCGCGGTGAGCCCCTTGAGGCGCGGCACCGCATCCTCACGAAAGGTAATACGCGCTTCTTCGCCGCGCACCAGGATGGATGCGGCCCCCAGGTGAGCGCCGAGGATGCGCAGCTTGGCCGCCCCGAGGAACGCTTGCGCCGGGGCGGGAAGCGGCCCGAAGCGGTCGCGCATCTCGTCGCGCAGCGCGTCCACCTCGCCGATATCGGACATCGTCGTCAGGCGCCGATAGACGTCGAGCTTGGCTTCCTGAAGCGGGACGTAGTCATCAGGGAGGTACGTCGGCGCGTCCATCGAGACATCGGCCGGGACGAGCTTCGGCGCTCCCTCACCACGGAGGAGCTGCTTGACGGTCTCGTCGAGCATTCGCAGGTAGAGATCGAACCCCACCGCCTGGACGAAGCCGGACTGCTCCGGGCCGAGGAGATTGCCGGCGCCGCGAAGCTCGAGATCCTTCAGGGCGACGCGATAGCCCGAGCCCAGCTCGGTGTGGTGCTCCAGCACCTGGAGACGGCGCTCGGCATCGTCATCGACCGCGTCCGGGACGAGCAGATAGCAATACGCCCGCCGATGCGAGCGGCCGACGCGCCCCCGCAGCTGGTAGAGCTGCGCGAGGCCGAATCGATCGGCGCGATTCACGAACATCGTGTTGGCGTTCGGCACATCCAGCCCCGACTCGACGATCATCGTCGAGACGAGGACGTCCACCTCGCCGGCGACGAACTTCCGCATCACTTCTTCGAGATCCCGCTCGCGCATCTGGCCGTGTCCCACCGCCACGCGTGCGCGCGGCGCGAGGCGTCGAACGTGATCGGCCATGGCCTCGATCGTGTCGATGCGGTTGTGCACGAAGAAGACCTGTCCACCGCGATCGACCTCGCGCGCGATTCCCTCCTCGATGAGTCCCTCGTCCCAGGGCTCCACGAAGGTGAGCACCGGCGACCGGTCGCGCGGCGGCGTCTGGATGAGCGTCATGTCGCGCAAGCCGGCGAGCGACAGGTGCAACGTGCGCGGAATCGGGGTGGCGGTGAGGGTGAGAACGTCGGTCGCGAGGCGGAGCTGCTTCAGCTTCTCCTTGTGCTTCACGCCGAACCGGTGCTCCTCGTCGACGACGATCAGACCGAGATCGCCGAAGCGAACGTCCTCACTGAGGAGTCGATGGGTTCCGATCACAATGTCGACTTTCTTCGCCTCGAGGTCCGCCAGCAGACCGACCTGCTCCTTCGGCGTCTGAAAGCGTGAGAGAGTCTCGACGCGAATGGGGAAATCGGCGAGCCGCTCGGTGAAGGTGCGCCCGTGCTGCTCGGCGAGAATGGTCGTCGGGACGAGCACCGCGACCTGCTTCTCCGACTGGACCGCCTTGAACGCGGCGCGCACCGCGACCTCGGTCTTGCCATATCCCACATCGCCGACGAGCAGGCGATCCATCGGGCGTTCGGTCTCCATGTCGCGCTTCACTTCCTCGGTCGCCCGTCGCTGATCCGGTGTGTCCTCGAAGAGGAAGGACGACTCGAGCTGCCGTTGCCAGGCGGTGTCGGGAAGCGCCGGGACCTTCGTCGCCATCTTGCGACGCGCGTACAGGTCGAGCAGCTCCATCGTCATTTCCTGGAGCGCGGCGCGCGTCTTGTCGCGCTGCGCGGCCCACCGCTTTCCGCCGAGCTTGTGCAGTCGCGGCGGCGTTGCCTCGTCGCCATCGGTCGCGGCCCGGTATCGCTCGATCTGATCGATCCGATACAGCGGAACGTTGAGGCGATCGCCTCCCTCGTACTCGATGACGGCGACCTCGAGCGTGCTCTGTCCCGCGAAGATGGTGTCGATGCCGCGGTAGATGCCGATGCCGTGCTCGAGGTGGACGACGAAGTCACCCGGCTTGAGCGCCGTCATCGTCTCGAGCGGAACGCCGCTCGCATAACGACGCGCACGGCGCAGACGGCGCTCGCGGCGGAAGATCTCGTGGTCGGTCAGGACGCGCAGCACGCCCGGAACCACGAAGCCGCCGCCTAACACACCCATGGCGAGGTCCGCCGCCACCGGTCGGCGGCCGCTCTCACCGAGCAGCTCCTCGAGCCGCTCGGCCTGCCCAGCGTTGTCGCAGAGGATCAGCGTCGGGACGCCATCGGTGAGGATCGCGCGCAGGCGCTTGATGTCGCGATCGATCGCTTCCGGCGGCCGCAGGGGAAAGGTGACGTCCGCTGGCAGCTCGGGGTCGTCGCGTTCGCGAAGCGCAAACGTCGAGAAGGCGGCCATCGCGCGCTGCGCTTCCTCGGGCGACCGAAACAGCTCCTCGCGTGGAGGCGCGTCTTCGCCGCGCCGGCGCGCGAGCTCGATGTGATGCTTCGCCTCTTCCCAGGTGCGCCGCATCTCGGGCTCGAGGTGCGTGCCGCCGGGGAGGAAGATCACGGAGTCTGGTGGGAGCAGATCGGTGAGCGATCCGCGCGGGGCCGTGTCCGCGTCGCTCTCATCGGAGGTCGGGGTATCGACCGGCAGAATGGTCGCGTGCTCGACGTCGCGCGTGGATCGCTGCGTGACGATGTCGAACTGGCGAAGCGAGGTGATCTCGTCGCCCCAGAACTCGAGGCGAACCGGGCTCGCCATCCCGAACCCGTAAATGTCGACGATGCCGCCGCGTACCGAGTACTGGGCGACGTCATCGACGAGAGGAACGCGCTCGAAGCCGATGGAATCGAGGTGCGACGTCAGCGATTCCAGGCGATGCTGTTCCCCGCGACGCAACTCGATGCGTCCCCGCCGGAGCGCACCAGGGAGGCGCGTGCGCTCGAGCACCGCCCTCGCCGTCGTGACGAGGAGGCGCACGCGTCCATGGACCACGTGCTCGAGGGTCTCCACCCGCTCGCCGGCCACCTCGAGGTGCGGCTCGATTTCTCCAAAGCCCTCGCGCGGCGGATACAGCGCAACGCCCTCGGTCTCGTCCACGACCGATGACAAGTCAGCAAGCCAGCGCTCGGCGTCGGGCAGCGTTTCGGCGACGATGACGAAGAAGCGGCGCTCGCTTTCGCGGCGCGCGAGCGCCGCCGTAAACGCGGCATCGCTCGAGCCGGGAAGCCCGGCAATCGTCAGGCGGCTGCCGGGCGGCGGGAAGGTGTTGACGACGCGGGCAAAGGCCGGGAGCGATTCGATCGCGTCGAGAATGCGCGGCAGCGCCACGCTATGCTGCCCTCCGCTGGCCCGCGCCGGCGACCGCCGATTCGAGAAGCAGCACCGCCAACGCCAACACGAGCACGGGCACCAGAAGCGAGCGGCGTGGTGACGAGGAAAAGAGCGCCGCGGTCCACCGAGCGCTGTCCGGCGACACGACCTCGGCGGCGCGCACTCGCGAGACGAGCGCGTCGGAGGTGAGGCGCGCGAGGTCGGACTCGTCAGGCTCCGGATTGACGACGAGCGCGCCGACGCGGCGCCCGCCCCGCATGAAGAAGGCGACGCCCGTGCGATCGGGCGCGATCACGGTGTCTGCCGCCAGGGTAACGCGGCGCCCGCCCGGGATCTCCAGCGCATCGATGCCATCGGGGCGCGCGATCGCGGCGCCAGGAGACGCGTGGACGACAGTGCCCGCGTCGCCGAACAGCCGCTGCGTCACCACATCCGTGAGCCAGGGAATGAAGGCCGCGCGCACGGGCAACGACGTTGCGTCCGGGGTGAGCGGCGAGGCCACGAGAACGTAGCCCGGTCCGCCCACGATCCATGGCTCGGCGCCGGCCATGGCGATGGTGTCGGCCGTCGCGCCCCCGACCGGTCGGAGCGCGTGGCGTCGTGCCACCATCACGCCGTCGAGTGGCCGCACTCCCTCGGCCGTTCCGCGGGCCGCGATCTCGCCCTGCCGCAGCGCGCCGAGGCGCCATGGAACGCCCAGGCGCTCGAGCACGCGGTTGGCGGCACCTGCGCGCACCGGGTCGGCGGGCGCGAACAGCAGCGCCGGGAGCCTAACGGCGACATCGGCGGGCGCGATGGAGACGTCGCTTCCGGCGACGACGCGCTCCGTCTGCCGGAGCGCGTCCACGGCGCTCTGCGCGAAGGTCGCGATCTCGCGATGGACGGCAATGCCCGGCGCGGGGCCGATCCACGCGGTGAAGTGGCGAACGTCGTCGCCGCGCATCTCGTCAGGCTCGAGCTCGACGGTCCCCGCCGTCCATCCTTGTTCGGGCGGTGAAACACGGACGATCACTTCCTCGTCACGCGCGGCCGTTCCGCGCGCCAGTGTTCGTCCCTCGAGCGTGAAGCGGTACGTGGCGGTGTCGGGGCCACGAAACCTCGCCACCACGGCGCCGCGCGGCGTCCATCGTACAGGACGTGCCTCTGCATGAGAGACCGCCCGGTTCTCCGGTGGGCTTCCCGGCGCGCGATGCAGAATCACGCGGACATCGCCGAGCGAGACTGGACGACGCCACGTGGAGGCCTGGGCGTCGGTGATGATCACGATCTCGCGAACGTGCATCCATCGAGCGGATGCTGGCCCTTGCCGCACGAGCGCCGCCGCCCGCGCGACGGCACGCTCGAGATCGCCCGCTCCAGCGAGCGGCTCCACGTGATCGATCGCATCGAGCATTGCGCCGCGGCCGCCACCGCGCGACACCGCGTCGGCGGTCACGAGAAAGAGGCGGTCTTCACCGCTGGCTCGAGACACGACTTCCCGGGCGCGCGCACGCAGCTCGTCGAGCACGGGCCGGCCGTTCTCGATCGCCGACGAGCTGAGCGAATTGTCGAGCACGATCGCGACGCTTGTCGGCGCGTGACCGCCGCCGGCAAGGCGCGCAATCGGGCGCGCGGCGGCGGCCGTGAGGATGAGAACCGCCGCGACACGGAGCAGCATCAAGAGCAGGTTCCGCATGCGAAGCTTCCGGCTGTGCTCGCGTTCCGCGCGCGCCAGATAGCGGACGGCCGGGAAGTCGATGCGCGTGCCGATGCGGCGGCGCATGAGGTGGAGCAGCAGCGGGACGGCAATCGCGGCCGCCGCCGCAAGCCATGCGGGAGCGAGGAATTCCATTACGGCAACCGCTGGCGGATCGCGAACGCCCGGCGCAGCGGGATGCCGAAGGGCTCGTGAGTCATGACGACTTCGTACGAAGCGCCGACGGCCGACAGCGCGGCGCGCCATTCAGTGATCGCCGCCTGCACGGTCGCTCGATAGGCCGGGCGCACGTCGGCCACGGTCGCGGTGACTTCGCTGCCCGATTCCGGATCGACGAAGATCGCATCGCTCGCGAACGGCAGCTCCCGCTCGGCGGGATCCATGACGTGGAGGACGGTAACGTGATGCCCCGCGGCTCGGAGCGACCGGACGGAGCGCACCACCTCGTCGCCCTCCACGAGCAGATCGGAGACGAGGAGGATCATCCCGCGGCGTGGAACGACACGTGCCGCACGCTCGAGCGCACCGGCCGCGTATGAGGCCTTTCCAGCTCCCGGATCATCGAGCGCGGCAACGATGCGCCGCCACTGTCCGGAGCGCATGCGCGGAGGAACCACGGTCCGAAGCTTGTCATCGAAACGCACCAACCCGACCGAGTCGCGCTGACGAAGGAGGAGCAGCGCGACCGCCGCGACCAGCCGCTCGGCGTACGCGAGCTTCGTCAGGCGGGCCGGGTCGCCGCTCCACGCCATCGATGCGCTCACGTCGAGCACGAGCGTGGCGCGCAGGTTGGTTTCCTCCTCGTACTGCTTCACGACCCACCGGTCGATGCGGGCCGCGATCCGCCAGTCGACATAGCGGAGGTCGTCGCCCGGCTGATAGGGCCGATGCTCGGCGAATTCGACGGAGAATCCTTTGCGTGGCGACCGGTGGAGTCCGGAGATGAACCCGTCTACCACCCAGCGAGCGATCAGCTCGATCCGCCCGAGCGCGGCGAGCATGGCCGGGTCGAGAAGATCGGCGCGGGCGTGGGCGGTGGTGGGCATGGGTGACATGAACGCTAACCGCTCGGTCGCGGGGATCGAAGGGACCAGCGAAAACGCTTGCACCAAATCGCCTTCGCGGCCTTCGGTCGTATTCGGCGGTGTCCCCGCCCGGCTTGTGTCGGGCGTCTCCCCGATGTGACAGTTGTTGGGAGCAGCGGACGCGCCCTGTCGTAACTCGTTTTATATTATCGCGTTAACGGACGATGCCGCAGGGCATGGCGCGTGCCTGTGTCATCGAGTGCAGGCGCACATGTCAGAGCGTCGGTCGTTCACTTTCAGGGGAACTCCATGCTGAGCTCCTTCGCCAATGTCCTGGCCTTCGTGGCCACGCTCGCTTCCGGGGCCACTGTCACGGATCTCGCGGGCGTCGCTTCCGTCATCGAGCGCTCGGGTCAGCCGCGCATCTTTCGCAGGGGGTACGACGCGCCCGACGTCGAGCTCTGGGTCAGCGGTGACAATCTGTTTCGTCGCGGCGATCGCGCCCGTGTCTATTTCCGGACCGATGAGGACGCGTTCGTGACGGTCGTTCGCATCGACACCGATGGACGTCTCGAGATTCTGTTTCCGGAAGATCCGTACGACGCCGGCGAAGTCCGTGGCGGTCACACCTATCGCGTCTACGGACACGGGCACGAGTCGTTCGTCATCAACGACTACCCGGGACTCGGCTACATCTTCGCGATCGCGTCGTGGGAGCCGTTCGACTACGACCGCGTGTCGCGCGGGCGCCACTGGGACTATCGTTATGCAGGCGGGCGTGTGCACGGGGATCCATACCTGGCCGCGCGCGAGTTCGCCGACCTGCTGCTCGATCCGCGCGCGTCGTACACGTTCGACGTGGCGGAGTATCACGTGGAGCGCCGCGCCAGCTATCCGCGCTTCCTGTGCTACGACTGTCACTCGTATCGCCCGTATCCGGTGTGGGATCCGTACTCGCACGCCTGCGTCAAATTCCGCATTGTCGTCTGGGATGATCCGTACTACTACCCGTATCGCCGGTACGGCGGGCGGCGTGTCGTCTACGTGCGCGATCGCGTGCGCGAACCCCGGTACGAGTTCAAGGAGCTGCCGCGCGGGTCGCGTCCGTCCAGTGTCACGCAAATCGAGCATCGCCGGCGCCCGAACAACGTCGACCAGCGTCGTCCCGGTTCGACGATCGAGAACGACAACGTCGGTCGTCGTGGCGTTGGCGATGCCGCGTCACGCGGTGGCAGTGGGGCGACTCGCCCAGGCGACGACATTCGCGACGATCGCGGCACGAGCGGACGGCGTCGTCCGACCGAGCTGGATCGGGACACGGAAGCCGACCGTCAGGGCGTCATTCGAGCGCCACGCCGGGATGAGGCAGAGCAGGATCAGGGCGGAGAGGAAGGACTCGGTCGTGGAGTGCGCGCACCGCGACGGGATGATGCGGAGCCATCACGTATCGAACGTCCCGATGATCGCGTGATCATCGAGGATCGCGGCCGTCGTGAGCCGCGGAGCGAACCGCGCAGCGAGCCGCGCGAGAGCGAGCCGAGGAGCGAGCCGAGGCGGGCGGAGCCGCAGCGTGAGCCACCACGGGCGGAGCCGCGACGGGAATCACCGCGCTCGGAGCCGAGGAGCGAGCCGCGTCGCGAGTCACCCGCGCCGCGATCGGAGCCGAGGCGCTCGGAGCCGAAGAGCGAGCCGAAGGGGGAGAAACCATCGAACTCGGGCGGACGGCGTACCTGAACTGCCGGGGGAAGAGTTCCGAGGGAAGAGATCGAGGGAAGAGTTAACGAGGTGGGAGGGACTCAAAGGGGAGTGGGAAGTGGGAAGCGGGAAGCGGGTGTATCCAGGCAGCATTGGGTTTACGCCCCCACTTCCCACTTCCCGCTTCCCACTTCCCGTTGAGTCCCTCTCACCTCGTTAACTCTCCCCTCGATCTCCTTCCCTCTTCCCTCGATGGTAGAGAGCGCGAGGGCCTTATATTTCACTTGCTCCTCCCTCTTCCCTCTTCCCTCAAGGCGTTGAATCTCGAGCAGATCAGGAATTTCTGTATCGTCGCCCACATCGATCACGGGAAATCCACGCTCGCCGATCGCCTCATTGAGGCGACCGGCGCGCTCGATGCGCGGGAGATGAAGGAGCAGGTGCTCGACACGCTCGATCTCGAGCGAGAACGCGGTATCACCATCAAGCTGAACGCCGTGCGGATGACGTACACGGCACGCAATGGCGCTGCGTACGAGCTCAACCTGATCGACACGCCGGGACACGTGGACTTCACCTACGAGGTCTCTCGCTCGCTCGCGGCGTGCGAGGGCGCGATCCTCGTCGTCGATGCCTCGCAGGGCATTCAGGCGCAGACGCTCTCGAATCTCTTTCTCGCGCTCGACGCCGGGCTCGAGATCATCCCCGTCCTCAACAAGATCGATCTCCCCGGGGCAGAGCCGGACCGGCGCGCGCAGGAAATTCACGACCTGATCGGGACGCCGCTCGGCGAGATTCTTCACGTGAGCGCGAAGGAAGGAATCGGCATCGACGCGCTGCTCGAGCGTATCGTCGCGCAGGTTCCCCATCCCGTCGGTGATCCCGATGGACCCTTGCGGGCACTCATCTTCGACTCGTACTACGATCGCTACCGCGGAGCGATCCCGAGCATCCGGGTGGTGGATGGAGTGATCAAGCCGGGGATGAAGATCGCGTTCGGCGCGAGCGACTCCACGTACGAGGTGATCGAGGTCGGGTATCGTCAGCTGAACCCGGTGCAAGCGGACGAGCTCGGACCGGGAGAGGTGGGCTACGTCGTCGCCAACGTGCGCGCGGTGCGTGAGACGCGCGTGGGCGACACGATCTTCGACGCCGACAATCGTGCGGCCGCGCCGCTCCCGGGTTACAAGGACATCAAGTCAATGGTGTTCGCCGGGCTCTATCCGACGGACGCGAATCGATACGAGGACCTTCGTGACGCGCTCGAGCGCCTTCAGCTCAACGACGCGTCGCTGCATTACGAGCCGGAGACCTCGACGGCGCTCGGCTTCGGGTTTCGATGCGGCTTCCTCGGCCTCCTGCATATGGAAATCGTGCAGGAGCGGCTCGAGCGCGAGTTCGATCTCGATCTCGTCACCACCGTCCCGAACGTGGAGTATCACGTCTACAAGAACGACGGGACGATGATGCTCCTCGAGAATCCGTCGGCCATGCCGCACGGCTCCGTCATCGATCACGTGGAAGAGCCGTTCGTGAAAGCCCGCATTGTCGCGCCCGCGGAGTACATCGGCGCGATCATGCAGCTCGGCACCGACCGGCGTGGTGTCTACAAGAACATGCACTATGTCGATTCCACCCGGGTCGAGTTCGACTGGGAGTTCCCGCTCGCCGAGATCATTCTCGATTTCTACGACAAGCTGAAGACGATCAGCCGCGGCTACGCGAGTCTCGACTACGAGATGCTCGACTATCGCGAAAGCGACCTCGTCAAGCTCGACATGCTCATCAACGGGGATCCGGTGGATGCATTCTCCGTCATCATTCACCGGGACAAGGCGTACGAGTGGGGACGCAAGATCGCCGACAAGCTGAAGGATCTCATTCCGCGCCAGCTCTTCGAGGTCGTGATCCAGGCCGCGATCGGAACCAAGGTGATCGCGCGCACCACCGTGAAGGCGCTGCGCAAGAACGTGCTCGCCAAGTGCTACGGCGGCGACATCACGCGAAAGCGGAAGCTCCTCGAGAAGCAGAAGGAAGGAAAGCGGCGCATGAAGCAGGTGGGCTCGGTGGAAATCCCGCAGGAGGCGTTTCTCGCCGTGCTGCAGGTCGATTGATGGCGCTTCCCGCGCCCGCCGAGCCGTTCGCGGAGGCGAAGCGGGGAGCCCGGCCGCGCGATCGCTCCATTCAATATTCGCTCGTCATCCAGACGGCGTTCATCGGCGACACGATTCTGACGACACCGTTGATCGACGAGCTGGCTTCGCGAGGTCCGGTGGATGTCGTCGCGACGCCGGTTTCCGCCGGCCTGCTGCAGAACAATCCTTCCCTGCGCCGCGTGTTCGTTTTCGACAAGCGCGGCGCGCAGCGCGGCGTCGGGGGATTGTGGGCAATGGCGCGCACGATTCGGCGACACCGCGCGCAGCACGACGCCGATGTGGATCGGGCGGTGGCGTACCTCGCGCAGAGCTCGACGCGCAGCGCCGCCCTGGCGGTGCTGGCGGGAGTTCACGAACGGATCGGGTTCGCGACGTCTCCGGCCCGCTCGATGTATACGAAGCGGGTCCCTTACATCGAGCATCAGCACCACGCGGCGCGGCTGTGGGGCCTCGCGTTCCCCAACGAAGCGCGCGGTGAGCCTCGTCCCGATAAACTTCGACCTCGTCTGTATCCGGGTGCTGCGGAAAAGGCCGCGGTGAACGATCTTCTCCGCGACCATGGCGTTTCCGGTCCTTTCGTCGCGCTCGCGCCCGGAAGCGTGTGGGCGACGAAGCGATGGCCTTACTACCCTGAGCTCGCGCAACGTGTGACCCAACGCGTTCCCATAGTCGTGATCGGCGGAAAGGACGATCAGCCGCAGGCGGATGCGATCGCCGCTGTCGTAGCGCCCGACCGATTCGTGAGCGCCGCCGGACGCCTCTCACTGCTCGCGTCGGCCGAGCTGATCGGTCGCGCCCGCGCGCTCGTGAGCAACGATTCGTCGCCGACGCACATGGCGTCGGCCATGGGAACGCCAACGATCACGATCTTCGGACCCACGGTTCCGGATTTTGGATTTGGTCCGCTCGCGCCCCGATCGGTGGTCGTCGGCCACGCGACGCTCGACTGCCGGCCGTGCGATCGTCACGGGCCGCGTCGCTGTCCGCTGGGACACTGGCGATGCATGCGGGAGCTCGGCGTCGACGACGTCGAGCGGCTCCTGACCTCGATCATCAACTGACCATGCCGCGAACCAAGCGCGAAAAGTTCATCATTGGCGTCGACCTCGGCGGGACCAACATCGTCGTCGGTGCGATGCCGGTGGACGGGAGCCGCGAGATCGGAATGCGCTCGGAGCCGACGCACTCGGAACGCGGTCCCGAGGCCGTCGTCGATCGCATCATCGCGATGCTGGAACAGACGATCGCCGAGACGATGGAGCAGTCGCGTGCGACGCGCCGCGATTTCCTCGGCGTCGGGATCGGCGCGCCGGGGCCGCTCGATCGCGAGCGTGGCATGGTGATCGTGGCGCCGAACCTGGGGTGGTACGACTTTCCGCTGCGCGACGTGATCGGCGAGCGCGTGCGGCTCGACGCCACGCTCGACAACGACGCGAACTGCGCGACGGTGGGCGAATGGTGGCGCGGTGCCGCGCGCGGCGGCCGGAACGTCGTCGGCCTAACGATCGGCACCGGCATCGGGGGCGGGCTCATCCTCGAGGGCCACCTCTACCACGGGTCGTCCGACGTCGCCGGCGAGATCGGCCACACCACCATCGATTCGACGGGGCGCCACTGCAAGTGCGGCAACTACGGATGTCTGGAGGCGTACGCGTCGGGACCGGCGATCGCGATGCGTGCCCGTGAGGCGCTCGAGCGCGATGAGGTGTCGGTCCTGCGCAAGATGGTCCAGGACGACGTGGAGTCGATCACGGCGGCGACGGTGTACGACGCGGCCAATCGCGGTGACGCGCTCGCTCTCGAGGTAGTGCGCGACACCGCCCGCTTCCTCGGCACCGGTGTCGCGAACCTTCTCAACGTCTTCAATCCCGACGTCGTCGTCATCGCCGGCGGCGTGACGAAGGCCGGGGACAGGCTCTTCGAGCCGTTGCGCGCAGAAGTGAAGCGACGCGCGTTCAGGCCAGCGGTGGAAGCGTGCCGCATCGTGCCGGGCATTCTTCCGGGAACCGCGGGCGTCGTCGGCGCCATCGCGACCTTCAAGGCGCAGAAGCTGGGCGAAGTATGAGCCGAATGCGGAAGGCGGAATCCGGAATTGTGGGAAGCGCAGAGAAAGACAACATCAATCCGCGTTCCGGATTCCGCATTCGCCGTCTCGGTGTCATTGGCACTTTCGTGTGGGACACGATTCACGGGCGCGATGCGCGCGCGGTGCCCGTCGAGGAGTGGGGCGGGATTACTTATGCGCTGGGCGCGCTCGACGCCGCGCTCCCGGAGGATTGGCAGATCGTCCCGGTGATGAAGGTCGGCTCCGATCTCGCGTCGCGTGCCCGCGAGTTCATCGCCGGCCTTCGTCGCATCGCACCCGATGCCGCGTTGGTGGAGGTGCCGTATCCGAACAATCGGGTGGAGCTCCGCTACGAAACGATGGACCGGCGCACCGAGCACCTGACGGGAGGCGTGCCACCGTGGACGTGGATCGGGCTCAAGCCGCTCCTCATCGACCTCGACGCGCTGTACGTCAACTTCATCAGCGGATTCGAGATGGATCTCGAGACGGCGACGCTGATGCGGCAGCATTTTCGCGGGCCGATCTACGCCGATCTGCATTCGCTCGTGCTCGCTGTTCAGCCGGACGGTCTGCGCACGCTTCGACCGCTCCCCGACGTGGCCGCGTGGTGCCGCTGCTTCGATCTCATTCAGGTGAACGAGAACGAGATGTCGATGATGGCGCCGGATCCCATGGCGCTCGCGGCGACGGCACTCGCGAACAACGTGCGCTGCCTGAATGTCACGCTCGCCAGCAAAGGCGCGGTGTTTTTTGCGGCGCCCGGGTTCGACCGCCTCGCCGACCTCGAGGCGCGCCCGCCGCTCGGAGCGGCGCTCGGAGCGATCCGCACGGCGCTCGTGCCGACATCGGCGTCGCTCGCGGCCGGTGATCCGACCGGCTGCGGCGACGTTTGGGGCGCGACGTATTTCTCGCGGCTGCTCGCCGGTGATAACTTGATGACCGCGATGCGAGCCGCGCACGACGCGGCGGCGCGCAACGTCGAACATCGGGGAGCCACCGGGCTCTCCAGCCACCTGCGCGGAGAGCTCAGCTCGCGATGACGACCGTCATCAACGTTCCCCCATCGCTCGACGACCGCACCTTCGAGACGATTCTCCAGCAGCTCGCGCCGCTGGCACCCGACGAGAAGGTGCTGCTCGACGCGCGGCATGCGCGGTGGGCGTCGCCGTATGGACTGACCGCCATGCTCGTGCTCGCGCAGACGCGCGCGGAGCGACCGGCCTTTTACGCGCCCGAGGCGGAGGACACCGCCTCGTACTGGGCGCGCGCGCAGTTCTTTCGCTATGCGGAAGGATTGTTCGAGATGCACGGCTCGGTGCCCCGCGCTCGCGCGGCCACCGAGTCGGACGTGCTGCTCGAGATTACACCGGTCTCGAAGAGTGAGGACGTTCACGAAGTCGTCGGACGGATTCAGTCGAAGGCGCAGGCGATTCTCGCCAAGGAGCTGAATCTCGATCCTCGCGCGACGATGGGCTTCGCGATGACGCTCTCGGAGGCGTGTCAGAACATCGTCGAGCACGCCGGCCGCGGCGGATGGGTCGCGGTTCAGACGTATCGGTGGCAGAAGCGGCTCGGACGGCGCGTGGTGCAGATTGCCGTCTGCGATGCCGGGGTCGGCTTTCGGCAATCACTCGAGAGCGCGCAGGGTCGGCGGGGCGGCGAGCGCTGGGATGATGCGATGGCGCTGGAAGATGCGGTGATTCGCTCGGTGTCAAGATTTCGCGATGCGGGTCGCGGCCAGGGACTTGCGGGGATCCGCCGATACGTCGGTCGGTGGGAAGGGAAGTTGTCGATTCGAAGCGGAACCGCTAGAATCGCGATCGTTCCGAGTTGGGACGAAGATGTTCCCCTCGAAGAGCAGCTTCCCCCGTTTCCTGGAGCGCAGGTGCTGATCACGATTCCAGAACGGTCCACTCCGCGGTGATCAACCACATCGATCTCGGGACGGTGCTTCGCAAGACCGTCTGCGACCTCTACTCCGATCTCGTGACGCGCCCCACCGGCGCGGCGGTGCGAACCGGTATCGAGCAGCAACTCGCCGAAGCGAAGGACCGAACGCTGACTGTGATCGACTTCACACACGTCGGGCTCCTCGACTTCTCCTGCGCCGACGAGATCGTCGCGAAACTGTTGGTGAGCTACTGCGAGCCGTCCGGTGACCGCCCGGGCTCCGGACGGGTGGCGCCTCCGCGTGACTGCTACTTCCTCTTCAAGGGAGTGAGCGACTCACACCTCGACGCCATCGACGCCGTGTTGCAGCGGCGCGGGCTGGCTCTCGTCGCGAAGGGCGATGACGAGCGCCTCCTCCTCATCGGGACGGTAGACGACCGTGAGCGGCGCGCGTGGGAAGCGGTGACGCGGCTCGGTCGTGCCGTGCCGGCCGACATCGCGATGGAAGTCGGCGTCGAGGAGCCGCAGGCCGAGTCGCTACTCGCTACGCTCTCGCGTCGCCGGCTGATCATGCGTTTCGATGAGGGTTACGTCGCGGTCGGCGCGGGTCCGTGATGCGGTACGAGCGCTACAACCCACCGCTGTCCGTGGTCGGGTTCGTGGCGACGCGCGCGACCGAGACCGAGCGCGGGCCGCTGATCCGGATGCGCGGCGAGGATGCGCGGATGCGTCTGCTCCAGGATGGCGAGCTCGTGTGGCTCTACGGGCCGCGCCGCCACGAGCTCGTGACGGTGCGCGTCGATGATGCCCTTCCTCGCGGCAGCGTGATCGTTCGCGACGTGGCCGGGATCGCGCCCGCCGACGTCGTGCGCGTCATCAAGGTCGATCCCGACATTCCGCGTGAGATTGGTCTGGCATAGTTCCTCCCGCCGTGGCCCGGAAACCGCAGAGGCCGCAGAGGATCGCAGCACTGTTTTCCCGGCCGCGGATGAACGCAGAATACGCAGAGCCTTTCCGTCGGCTCGACAGCTTCATGGGAGATGAGATTCCCAACGTGCTTTGTTAACAGCTGGGCGTAGCCAGTCCCGTCGCCGGGACCATCTGCGTATTCTGCGTTCATCTGCGGCTGACCAACGGCAGTTCTGCGGCATGCTGCGGCCTTCTGCGGTTCCGCCTTTGGCCAACGTGCAACCCCGAGCTCGAGCCGAATGACGAGAAAGACCCGACCGCAGGGCGCTTCCACGATCGCCGTCCACGGCGGCAGTGACAAAGGTGACGCCGACACGCCCGTCGTCACTCCGCTCTACCAGAGCGTCAACTTCGTGCAGGAGTTCGGCACGGCCGAAGGGCTCCGGTATCCCCGCTACGGTAATGCGCCTAACGCGGAAGTCGTGCAGCGTCGGATCGCGGCGCTCGAGGGGGCGGAGGCCGCCCTCGTGCTTGCGAGCGGGATGGGGGCTACCGCCTGCGCGCTCCTCGCCTTGCTGCGACCGGGCGATCACCTCCTGGCAAGCTCGTGGGTCTACGGAGGAACGCACCGCCTCCTCACGCAGGAGTTCGAGGCGATGGGGATCGGCGTGACACTCGTGGACCCGACCGAGTCGCGGGGATGGCGCCGCCGGCTTCGCAAGGAGACACGGGCCATCTTCGTCGAGACACCGGTGAACCCCACCTGCCGCGTGCTCGATCTGCGCGGCGCGAGCCACCTCACGAAGGAAAACGGGCTCGCGCTCGTCGTCGATTCGACCTTCGCGAGCCCGGTCAACTTCCGCCCCATGGAGCACGGCGCGGACGTCGTCATTCACTCGGCGACGAAATACCTCAACGGTCACCACGATGTGCTCTCCGGGGTCGTCGCGGGCACCGCTCCGTACGTGGAGGAGGTTCGGCAGAAGATGATGGTGTGGGGGCAGGCGCCCGATCCCTTCGCGGTGTGGCTGCTCGACCGTGGACTCAAGACGCTGGATGTCCGCGTGCGCCGACAGAACGAGAACGCCGCGCGCATCGCCGCGTGGGCGGACGGCCGCAAGGAGATCCGCGAGGTGCATTACGCCGGACTTCCCGATCACCCTGATCATGAGACCGCTCGCACGACGCTCGACGGGTTCGGCGGGATGATGGCCGTCGAGCTCCTCGGTGGCGCCAAGGCCGCCGATCGGTTCGTCAGGCGGCTCAAGGTGTGGACGCACGCGCCGAGCCTCGGCGGCGTCGAGTCGCTGGTGAGCGAGCCACGCTTCACGTCGCACGCCCACCTCACCGCGGAGCAGCGCGCGAAGATCGGCATCCCCGACGGGTTCGTTCGCATGAGTGTCGGGATCGAGGATGCCGATGATCTGATCGCGGACCTCGATCAGGCGTTGCGGTGACGGATAGGTCAGCCGAGGGTCCGGGCGATCGGCGTCGCGTCGAGCGGCGCGTGAGTCAGCGCGTCGCCGACCTCACGTTGCCGGAGTTTCGCAGAATCATTCTGACGTCGCTGCTGTTCGTCGTGGTGCTGTTGCTGTTCCTGTGGATGGTGCGTGTGGTCGTCATCGCGGCGATCCTGGCGGTGATCGTCGGGGCGTACGTGCGGCCGCTCTACCTCTGGCTCCTCGAGCGCGCGAAGCGCCCGCTGGTCGCGGCCCTCATCACGATTCTCATCGTCGTCGTCCCGGTGCTGGCAGCGATGGCCTACAGCTACGCCGAGCTCAGCAGCGCCGCGAGCTACATCGCCGATCACGAGGCGGAGATCGTCGCGCGCATCGACGCCGCCATCCGGCGCCTGCCATTCTTCCGCGGAGAGACGTTCACCGAGCAGATCCGGGACTTCGTCTCGAGCACCTCGCTGTACGGCGCTCGCATCGTCGACACACTCCAGGAAACCATCGTCGAGGTCACGGTCTCGGCCGCGATCTTCCTGTTCACGCTCGGATACATCCTCACCGATGCCGAGACGGTGGTGGCGTACATTCGCAGCAAGCTTCCGCCGCGGTATTCCGAGCTCGTCACCGCCCTGGAACACAACGTCGAGGGTGTGCTGTACGGGGCGATCTACGCGACGCTGGTGACACAGACGATCAAGTCGCTCGTCATCTTCGCGATGAACGTCGCGTTCGCCGTCCCGCTCGCGGCCGTGCTCGCGCTGCTGTCGTTCGTCATCGGGTTTTTCCCGATCGTCGGATCATGGAGCGTGTACGTTCCGGTGGCCATCTGGCTCGCTATCTTCCGCGAAGCCTACGTGTCCTCCGTGCTCGTCCTGGTCATCGGCTTCCTCGGGAACACCCTCTTCATCTCGATGTATCTACGACCAAAGCTCGCGGCGGAGAAATCCCGAGTCCTGAACTTCTACTGGATGTTCATCGGTCTGGTGACGGGTGTGTATACGTTCGGCATCGTCGGCATCCTGCTCGGCCCCATCGTCATCGGCTTGCTCAAGGCGGTGTTCGATACGGTGACCGCGCAGACGAGCTGGCGGCTGCTCGATGCCGAGGGCGGTACGGCATCGGCGACCTCCGACGTCCTCCCCGCCGCCAACGACGCGACATGATTCGGTTCACCCACGTCAGCAAGGAGTACGCACGCGGAGGCCTGGCGCTCGATGACGTCTCCTTTCACGTCGGGAAGGGCGAGTTCGCCTTCCTCACCGGACCGAGCGGCGCCGGCAAATCCACCATTCTGAAGCTCGTGTACATGGAGGAGTTTCCGACGGAGGGCGACGTGCGCGTCGCGGGTGTGCATTCAGGATCCGTACGCCGAGCCGAGATTGCGCAGCTCCGCCGGAAGCTCGGCGTGGTCTTTCAGGACTTTCGTCTCCTCGAGGAGCGAACGGCCGAGCAGAACATCGCCTTCGCTCTCGAGGTGACCGGCGCCCCGCGCTCGACCATTACCACGAAGGTTTCCCGTCTGCTGACCCAGGTCGGGCTCAGCTCGAAGGCGAACGCCCTGCCGCGAGAGCTGTCGGGCGGAGAGCAGCAGCGCGTCGCGATCGCTCGCGCGCTCGTCAACGATCCATTCGTCCTCATTGCCGACGAGCCGACGGGGAACCTCGATGATCGCGCTACTCGCGGCGTTTTTCAGCTGCTGCGCGACATCAACGCCGCCGGCACCGCCGTGCTCATGGCGACGCACAATCTCGATCTCGTCAGGCGGTCGGATTATCGCGTAATCGAGATGAATCGCGGACAGATCGTATACGATTCGGCTGACGCGGCAGCGGACTCCGCCGATGGCCGCCCGACTCCCGCCTGATGGGCCTGACTCTCCGCGAAACGCTGCTCGCCTTCCGCCGGGCGCCCCTGCTCAGCGCGCTGAGCGTGATGACAATTGCGTTCAGTCTCTTCTCGCTCGGCCTGTTCGTTCTGGTCGCGGTGAACATCCGCGATGCGCTGCAACAGGTGGAGGAGCGTGTCGAGATTCGCGCCTACATCGCCGATGGCACGCCGGTCGAGGCGATCGCCGCCGCGCTCGGCGACATCGGGTCGTTTCCGGAGGTGGCGCGCGCCGAGGGGATCTCGCAGGACGAGGCGCTCGAGCGAGCGCGAGCCGAGCTGGGCGAGTTCCGTGACGTGTTCGATGCCGCCTTTCTTCCCGCGTCGATCGAGGTGCGGATGAAGCCAGGCTTTCGCGATCCCGCAACCGTGAGCGCGGTTGCTGCCCGAATTCGCACGTATCCCTTCGTGGACGACGTGCGCTTCGGTGAGGAATGGGTGCGCAAGCTGTACAACATCCGCAACATCGCGACCGCCGCCGGGATCATCCTCGGCGTGGCGTTCGCGGCCGTGGCGATCATCATCATCGGCGCGACGATCCGCATGGCCGTGCTGGCCCGCGGACGTGAGATCTCGATCATGCGGCTGGTCGGTGCCACGGACGGATTCATTCGCCGGCCGTTCCTGCTCGAAGGGCTCGCGAAAGGAATCCTCGGCGGCCTGCTCGCGCTCGGGCTCACGTATCTCGCTCACTCGCTGATCTCGCGCACGCTCGTCGAGACCCGGTTCTTCGATGAGCGCATCATCCTCGCGGGGATCGCGTTCGGGGCGTTGATCGGATTCCTCGGGAGCGCGGTCTCTGTGGGACGGCACTTGCGACGTGTGTAGGCAGACCGGGGAAGCGCAGAAGGCCGCAGACGGCCCCAGGCAGGGGAACAAGCGGCCGCAGATGAACGCAGATGCACGCAGACCTCGGAGCGGCGATAGCCGGAGAGGGCTGCGCCTGCCGTTTCTGCGGACATCTGCGTTCATCTGCGGCCACCGTTTCGCCTTGCTGCGGCTTTCTGCGGCCGCTTGCGGTTCCATGTTTCTCCTTGCCATCGTGACCGCCCCCGCTATTGCGCAGCAGCAATCCGCGGAGGCTCGGCTTCGCGCCGAGCGTGACCGACTCGAGCAGCTGAGGCGCGAGCGCGAGGAGCTCGAGCGGCGCATGCGCCAGCTGCGCGGCACGGTGCACGATTTGTCGGCCGAAGTCGCGAACCTCGATCGTCAGGCAGACATGACCGCGCGGGCCGTCCGCTCGCTGGAATCGCAGCTCGCGTCGATCGGCGAGGCGGTCGACTCGGCTACGGGCGATCTCGTTCGCGCCGAAGATGAGCTCGTCGTGAAGCGCGCCATGCTTCGGCGCCGCCTCATCGACATCTACAAGCGCGGTCCGCTCCATACCTTCGAGGCGCTGCTCGCCGCGCAGTCATTCGGCGAGCTGGTGTCGCGATACAAGTATCTCCATCTGCTCGCCCTGCGCGATCGGGCGCTCGTCGAGCGCGTGGAGCAGCTGCGCGACCGCGTTCGTCGTCAGCGCGGGAACCTCGTGCGCTATCAGAGCGACATCGAGCGCACACGCGAGGAACGGGCGCAGGAGGAAAAGCGCTTGCGCGAGCTCGAGCGGGAGCGTGCGCGGAGTCTCGCCGCGACCCGGCGGCGCGCCCGCGATACCGAGGCACGACTGCGTCGCATCGCCCGTGACGAGCAACGGCTCACGAACGTGATCGCCGACCTCGAGGCAGCGCGACGTCGCGCCGAGCGTGCCCGGCCCGGCGCCCGCGCCAGCAGCACCATCCGGACGAGCGATCTCGGCCAGCTCGACTGGCCGGTGGATGGCGAGATCATCTACAACTTCGGGCGCGTGGTGAACCCGAACAACACGACGACGCGATGGAACGGCATCGGTATTGCCGCATCGGAGGGAACTCCGGTCAAGGCCGTCGCGGCCGGAAGCGTCGTCGTCGCGGAGATGTTCGGCACCTACGGGCTGACCGTGATCGTGCAGCACGGTGGGGGCGACTACTCCGTGTACGGCTCCCTCAGCCGCATCGGCGTTCGCAAGGGCGCCGTGGTCAGCAAGGGGCAGGTGCTCGGCGACGTCGGTGTCGCCGACCCGGAGCTGCCGCCGCACCTGCATTTCGAGATGCGCCCACAAGGACGAGCCGTGGATCCGTTGGAATGGTTGCGCGGAAGAAGGTGATGGCCCGAGGTCGTCGAGGTCGTCAAGGTCGTCGAGGTCGTCGAGGTCGTCGAGGTGATCGAGGAAAGACCCTTCCCAACCTCGACGACCTTGACACCCTCGACACCCTCGACCACCTGCTTCTCGGCGCTCACGTCTCGACCGCCGGCGGCACGCCTAACGCCCCGGGGCGGGCGAAGGCCATCGGCGCCACCGCCATGCAGATGTTCTCGAAGCAGGCGAGCCGATGGGCCGAGCGGGTGTGTGAGGAGGAGGAGTGCCGCGCGTTCGTCACGGCGCTGTCCGACACCAGCGTGCGCGCCACGGCGGCACACGACAGCTACCTCATCAATCTCGCATCGCCGGATCCGGTGCTTCGCGCGCGGTCGCTGGCCTCGTTCGAAGCCGAGCTGAGGCGATGCGAGGCGCTCGGCGTCGGGTACCTCGTGTCGCATCCTGGCAATTTCATGGACGATCGCGCGAGCGGTCTCGCGCGCAACGCCGAGGCGATCGGGATGGCGCTCGAGCGGGTGCCCGGATGCGTCGTCGTGTTGATGGAGATGACCGCCGGCAGCGGCACCGCACTCGGAGCGACCTTCGAGGAAATGGCGTCGCTGATCGATGCCGTCCCGATGCCGCATCGCGAGCGTGTCGCCGTGTGCGTCGATACCGCCCACATCTTCGCCTCCGGGTACGACCTCGTGGACGACTACGAGGGAGTGTGGGCCCGCTTCTCGGATACGCTCGGGATGCATCGCCTCTGTCTCCTGCATCTCAACGATTCGAAGGCACCGCGCGGGTCGCATCGCGATCGCCACGAGCTGATCGGCGAAGGCACGATCGGGGAACGGCCGTTCCGGAGCATCATGACCGATGAGCGCCTGGTGGCGATTCCCAAGGTGATCGAGACGCCAAAGCTGGACGACGCGGAGACCACCGACCGCCGCATGCTCGAGCGATTGCGGAGCTATGCGGTTTGACCGAGTCTGGCGGTGATGGGCCATTCGACGTTATTCTCGCGCCGCATGAGAATTCCTGGCCGGCTATCCGATCGTGCGGGGACCGCGGGGCGCGTTATCGCCGCGCTGCTCGTGGCCATGCACGCGTTGGTCGTGGCGGCCCCACTCGCTGAGCGCGCCGACAGCACCGTGGCTGCCGTTCACGTCGAGCAGGCGGGGACCAGCACGCACCACGCACACGGCGAGCTGTGTGCACTCTGCGCCGCGTCCCATCTCGTCGCTCCGCCCGCGCGCGCGTCGGAGAGCGTCGCAGTTCAACATGCCGGCATCTCGCTTCCGTCCGATCGGGCCGATCCCTGGGGAACGGCCGGGCGACTCGTTTCACGCTCTCGCGCACCCCCCGTCTGACGCATCGCGCCTCTCGAGGCGCACTCCTGGAAGATGAGTGATCACCGCTTCGCCAGCGAGCATTGAGTCGTGGCGTGGCCCTGCACGGGAGCATGATGCGGACAGTCATTGTGTGTGGAGCGCTCGTCGCGCTCATCGGAACGAACGCGATCGCGCAGCAGCGGGACACGACCGCTCGCCGCGATTCCATCGCGCGCGCCGACAGTATCGCGCGCGCGGACTCACTCCGGCTCGTGCGCGAGCTGGAGCGCATCCGCGGCGAGGCGCGTCCCGTCGATCCTATTGGCGGGCAGGCCCCGGCGACGCCCGCGCAGCCGAGCACCGCGTTGAACCCGAACATCAGCGTCATCGGGGACATCGTCGTCGACGCGAGCCCCGACGGCAGCACGCTGGAAACCGGACGCCGCTTCGACGTTCGCGAGGTCGAGCTCGCGCTCGGCGCCAGCGTCGATCCGTATTTTCGGGGTGACTTCATCCTCGGGCTCAGCGATGAGGAAGGCATCGCGATCGAGGAAGCCTACGTCACCACGACGTCGCTCCCGTGGCAGCTCCAGGTGCGGGCAGGCCGCTTTCATTTGCCATTCGGCAAACAGAACACCACGCACCGCGCCGAGCTGCACACGATCGAGTACCCGTACGTGATTCAGCGGTTTCTCGGACCGGAGGGTGGCAAAGGCACCGGCCTCGTGCTGAGCAAGATCCTCTCGCCGCTCGGCTTCTTTCAGGAGCTCCAGGTTACCGCAATGGAGAGTTTCCCCGAGGAGCACGGGCATGGGCACGAGGAAACGGATTTCGAGGCGGAGCCAGCCGAGACGCCTAACAAGAACCTGCGAGGGCTGGGCTATAGCGGCCGCTTTCGCAACTATTGGGACATCGACGAAGCGACGAATCTCGAAGTGTCCTTCAGCGCGGGGACGGGACGCCGTGCCGAGCCGTTCGCGTGCGAGATCTCTCCTGGGACATTCGTCGCCTGCCCCGGACCCTCCGGTGAAACGGCGGTGCTCGCGCGGCAATCGCTCGTCGGCGCCGACGTCACGTTCCGGTGGCGGCCCCTTCGGGAGGGCTTGTATCGCTCGTTCATCTTGCAGACGGAGGTGATGCGTCAGCACAACGACCAGCCCGGGCTTCCATTCGGGCTTCCTCCCGGAGCCGTGTATCTCGGGCCGACGGACGAGCTCACCGGGCTGTACGCCTTCGGCCGCTGGCAGCTCTCTCGACGCCTTTTCCTGGGCGCACGGTACGACTGGCTCGATGCGACGGCGGGTGGAGAGCGGGACATCTCCGCGATTTCGGGGTACTTACAGTTCTTCCCCAGCGAGTTCTCGAAGCTGGTGCTGGGGTATGAGAATCTGAGGCCGGACGTCGGCGACCGGGTGAATCGTCTGTTGATGCAAATGACGATCGCCATTGGACCGCACCGGCCGCACCCATTTTGACGGATGGACCCGATGAATCGCCTCGTCATTGTTGGCGCGGCCGTGGCGGCGCTCGCCGCTCCGTTGTCCGCGCAGAAGCTACGGATCGTCACGAGTACCACCGACCTGCACGACATCGCGCATGCCGTGGGCGACAAGCGCATCAACGCGATGAACATCGCGGCCGGCTATCAGGATCCGCATTTCGTCGAAGCGAAGCCGAGCTTCGCGTTGCAGCTCGGGAAGGCGGACGTGTTCGCCTATGTGGGACTCGATCTCGAGGTCGGCTGGATGCCGACGCTGCTCGATGCGGCGCGTAACCCGCGCATCAATCGCGGTGGTCGCGGCGACGTGGATGTCTCGCGCGTGATTCCCGTGCTCGACGTGAAGCCGGGCGCGGACCGCTCCATGGGTGACGTGCACCCGCGCGGGAATCCGCACTACTGGCTGCATCCGGAGAACGGCAAGCGCATCGCGCGCCTCTTTCGCGACAAGTTCATCGAGCTCGACGCGGAAGGCGCCGCCACCTATCGGGCGAACACCACCCGCTTCGAAGCGCGCATCGACTCGCTGACGCGAGCGCTCGCGCCCCAGCTGGCAACCATCCGCGAAAAGCCCGTTGTCGCCTATCACACGAGCTGGCGCTACTTCCAGGAATTCACGGGGATGAACATCGTGGGGTTCATCGAGCCGAAACCCGGCGTGCCGCCGTCGCCCTCGCATCTCGCCGGACTCATTCAGCAGATGAAGCGTACCGGGGCGAAGGTGATCATCATGGAGCCCTTCTACGACAGGAAGATGCCGGACTTCGTGGCGCGGAACACCGGCGCCAAGGTGCTGGTGCTGCCCTCGTCGGTGCAGGGAGTCAAAGGCGTCGATGATTATCTGGAGCTGATCGACTACGACGTTCGGCGCCTCGCCGAGGCGCTGCGGTGAGTGCGCTCATCACGTTTGACCGCGCGACGCTCGGCTACGGGCGTCGCGTGGTGCTTTCGGACCTCACCTTCGAGATTCCCGAAGGCGACTTTCTCGGCGTGGTAGGGCCTAACGGCTCCGGCAAGACCACGATCGTTCGCGCCATCCTTGGAACGCTGAAGCCGATCGCGGGAGCCGTTACACGGATCCCGCAGCTGCGGTTCGGCTACGTCCCGCAGCGAGATCAGGTGGATTACAGCTTCCCGCTCCGCGTAGTCGACGTGGTGATGATGGGGCGCTACGACCGGATCGGTGTGGGACGCAGGCCCCGCCCAGAGGACCGTGAGAGAGCGATGGCGGCACTCGAGGCGGTCGGGATTCGGGACCTGGCGATGGATCAGCTCTCCGGCCTCTCGGGCGGTCAAAAGCAGCGCACA